>JALUZN010000332.1 GCA_027011835.1 Draconibacterium sp.
CCCCTCACCAAGTTCAGGGAATATTTTGCTGGCCGTTAACTGGTGCAGTGTAACGTGAAGCCAAACTCCGTTTACCCCCTGTTGTTGCAACCGTTGCAAAAGTCCTTCGGGAAACGGGTCGAGCTCGGGATGCAGCAGAGGGTCGCCAAAAGGTGCAAAATACGAATAGACAAACCGTATTTTCTCGTCGCTGCTTTTTGCCGGTTTTAATGTTTTATCTACCTCCGACAATTTCGCGATAAATTCAAATCGTTTCTCGCCGGGTTGTTGTAATTGGTCGCCAAAATTATCTTCAACAATCTTTTTTATTTCGGCACAGCGCTGCTCTGTTTTGGTATCGGGTTCGGTATATTTTAAATCGTTACAAACCGGTTTCATTCCTCCCACTTTGTGAGCAAGAAAATCGTCGTCGCGCAGGGTTTCGTCCAGTTGCTCCGAAGTAACATCCAATAAAACCAGTAGTTGCTTATAACTAATGAGGTGCCAGTTTCTACGAATCAGTGAGATGTATCCGCGTTGCATAAAAATTTTACCGGGTTTTTCGGAGGCCGGCAACCCCATCGACAAACCAATTTTACGAATATTACGGGGTGTTGTTTGCAACACTTTCGCCATTCTCTCCTCCGAAACCGACTCCCAGTTTCGCCAAATAAAAGCATGCATTCGCGAAGGAAACCACGATATATCGGGCAACTTTGCCATTTCAACAGTCGAACGGATTGCAGATGTGTCGTTCTCTTTTTTTACTTTTTTTTGCGAACAACTTAAAACGAAAAACAATGAGATGAATATGATGGTAATTTTCATAAGTATACAATTAAATTAAAATATTGTAATTCAGAAAGATAAACATACAAGTAAAAATTGCAATTCTTGATCCATGTAACTCGCATGCACAATTTATACATAAACTTTTGTGTTTTGTTGACCATGCTCGTTTCATAAGTAATTATTTAATGTATGTCATTCATATTTAATCGTTTACAAAAACCAGTTAGGAAATTTTAATTTTCACACTCATGCTCCCTGTAATACTTCTTTGTCTGTAACAGATTAAATCTGTTTTATGCTCGTAGTCTATGTGGTTTGAGTATATTATAAAACTTTGAGACCCCAATTACAGTTTTAACCGTATTCCGAACCTCGACAAAAGAGCGGTAAAACCAATCATTAAAAATGCCCAAACAATTGACCCCAAAACAATAAAAAGTACTTGGCCCGATTGTTTATAAAAGAGTATTGATGAGCCCGACATCCAAATAACAAAATAGATAACATCGGGGGCAAGATAAGTTGTAAGCGAATTTTGCCCTGCCGATTTAAATGCAAAAGCCCATTTATGTTTTCCTAAAATATCGACAATAATATAGAGAACAACAAAAAGCAACATACTAATACCGGTGCAAATCATTGCCCAACTTGGCGAACCGTCTATTTTAGAAATTGCGAACCAATGCCGCAAAACAAAACCGGCAGCCAATGCTAAACCTCCTAATCCCGCACCATAAGCAAGAAATCTTAAGAAGTTTCCTTTTGTAAATTTTCTCAAAATCAAACTAAACACCAATCCTGCTAAAACAAGCGAAGGAATATTTCCGTCGAGAATTACGCCAAAAACAGGACGGATTGCATTAAAAGAGCTCAACATTCCCGAATTCGACAACATATTTAACAAAATAAAAAAGAGCCAGACCAAGACGGTTATAATTAAATTATCTTTTGCCAGCAAATAGGTAAAAGCGGCCACAACATATCCCCACCCAATTAGCCCTAATATTCCCCACCAATCGGTTTTTAACCACGAAATATCTTCGGGTGTACCGCTTCTAAAAATGGTAATTAATGTAATTAAACCAATAGCACCAATTCCTTTGAGAATAAATTGAACATTCAACTCCAGATTTTTGTATTGGTTCCATATTAAAAAAACAGATATATAAACCAAAATCGCCCATAAATAGTTGCTTATTCCCGTTAACTCGGGATTCAGCAAATGCACGTTCAGCATTAAAACTCCTATAATAAGTAAACTAATTGTGCGAAAAATAATGTGTGTAGAAATTTTAAAACCCGAATCACCTCTTTTCAATCTGCTTTGAATAGCATACGGAATGGCGAGACCAACCATAAACAAAAAACCGGGGAATACCCAGTCGGCTAATCCCATTCCGTCGAAATCGGCTTCGCGATGAGTCAGCCATCCCGGAACACCCGGAACATAAAGATCGTTTACAAACAGCATTAAAAACAAGGTTAACCCGCGCATTACATCGATTGTTAAAATCCTGTTTTTCTTTTCCATTTGTAGTTTTTTGAATTCGGAATTTATTTTTGACTACGGTTTTATGCTGCCGACAAAACTACCAAAAACTATTTTAATTCGAAACTTCTTTCCCCGAAACAATTGTTTTCACGATGTTCAGTTTCGAGTCCTCCAAATCGAACAAAATTATGTCGGCGCGTTTACCAGCTTCAAGAACTCCTCTGTCGGTAAAATTGTAAAGGGCAGCCGGATTTTTTGTTGCCATATTAATGGCCTCCTTTAATCCGCAACCGGTAAATTTCATCATATTTCCAACGCCCACCACCAGTGGCAACGAAGCGCCTGCAAAAACATTCTCTTTAGGTAACCGTATTATTCCTTCGGGAGTTAAAACCACATTGTTCCCGTCCCAAACATAATTACCAGGAGGCATGCCGGCGAGCATCGTTATGTCAGATGTTAAAATTATGCGTTCGCAGCCTTTTGCTTTGTAAAAAACTTTTACAAGTTCGGGTAAAAGATGAAAACCATCGACAATAAAACTACTCATCAAACGGTCTTCGGCCAGTTGCATCCAAAGCGGATTATTAAACCGATTTATTGTGTTGGCACAGCCGTTTCCGAGATGCGTAACCGTTTTTGCACCAGCATCGGTAGCACGCTGTATCTGCTCGGCATTAGCATTGTGATGCCCCAACGAAACAACAACACCGCTTTTCACGCATTTCTTAATAAACTCAATTGCACCGTCCACTTCAGGAGCGAGAGTAATCTGCATTATTTTGCCATCGGCAATTTCATTTAATTTCTGAAATTCATCCCAATCGGGTAAACGAATATTTTTTAAACTGTGTGCTCCTCGATATCCTGCTTCGGGCGAAATATAAGGTCCTTCAAGATGAAATCCCGGTACCGAAACAGCAACTTCGGGATTAAGTCGCGCTTTTGCCAAATTGGTAAACGAGTTAACCAACGACTGGCGCGATGCGGTAATTACCGTTGGTAAAAAAGTAGCCACTCCCTTTTTTTGAAGCCCATGCACCACCGACAACATATCGTTGGTTGATAAATCGGGTTTCGAAAACTCGATGCCTATATAACCGTTTATCTGATTATCGAATAAAGCAGGTGCAATAAAACTCCCCTCTCCATTCTCGAAAGATGAAATCTTTTCAATTTTTTGAATTACTCCGTTTTCAAATTCAATAGCGACTTTGCTTTTATCGGAAAACAAATAACCTTCTACCCTTTGTTTCATCTTTTATTATTTAGAATCAAGAACCAAGAACAAGCAACAATTGTACTTCTGTGTGTGAATTCTTTTATCCTGAATGTTTTGTTTAATAAAATATTAAAACTGCAATACAATCCAGGCCAACAACAGCAAGAATCCAACAAACAGCCAGGCCAGTAAGAAACCGGTCCAATCTTCGCGATAACGTTTAGCAAATCCTTTCCAGCGTTCGGCGGTAAACCACGAAGGTAAATCGAGCAACAATAAATCGTGCCCCAGCTTTGCAGCTAGCGGTTTTTGTCCGTTCACTTTTCTGTCCTCATCGGAGAGCCGAATCATATTATCGAAAAACTTATCGATTCGAACAGGGTCTTCTCGCTTTGTAAGCAAGCTTACAAGAATCAACATCGAAAATCCGGCTAACATGGCCCAGCCAAAAGGTGCGGGCTCCCATTTATAAACAATCTCAAGAGACCCAGTATTCAAATAATTTAAAATGTAGTAGAGAATATATGCCAAACCGACACCTGCTATTGCTCCCCACCGATTGGCACGTTTCCATAGAATTCCACCAAAAATCATAATTCCCATGAAAGCTGCAATTGTTTCTATAAAAAGAAAAGCATGTAGAACACTTTTAACATAAAAGGCAAAAACAACTCCCAGTAAAGTTAACAGCAAGCTCGAAATACGGCCAACCCATAACAACTGTTTATCGGTTGGGTTTTCGTTAATTAATCCTTTATAAAAGTTTTGTGTAAAAAGTGCACCTGTATTTACCATAAAGTTCGATGCCGACGACATATTAGCCGCTAAAATTGAGGCAACCATTAAACCCAAAAGTCCGGGGAACAGCAGCGTTTTTGTAGCAAAACCAAATGCCATTTCAGGGTCATCGAGGTTTTGTCCTTTTTGAATTACCAATGCAGCAACAATCAATCCGGTAAGTGCCCAACCAATTGTAACAGCACGCTTTACAAACGATCCGTAAGTTTGGCCAATTCGTCCGGCTCGCTCGGTGGCTCCCGTTGCACACATCGAAACCATGTGTGGCTGAGCGGTAATTCCCACAACACCATTTAATGCCAACATTAATATTGTAAATGCCCCAATTCCTGTTTCGGCACTAAAAAGATTAAAAAAGTTATCGGGCAGTGTCTCGCGCATTCCTGCAAAACCGCCAACTTCACCCAATCCCATTGGAATTAGCATAATCGACAGAACAATAATCATTAAACTCTGTATAAATGTTGCGTAGGCCGACGAGACCAAGCCGCCAAAAAAGCTATAAATAATAAAGGCCACGGTCATTCCAATAATTACACCATCGGGTGAAATCATATTCGAAGTGGCTACGGAAATTACTTTTCCGGCACCTTTTAACATAGCTCCTTGTGCAAAAATAAAAAAGAGAATGGCAAATACTGAATAAAAAACACCCATCGACTTTCCATAACGGTCTTCCACAATTTCGCCAACGGTAGTACGCTCACTTCTCCGGTACCAGGGAGCAATTAACCAATAAAATGGTGTAATAACCATATTTTTCCACTGGTACCAGATTGATGCAAAACCCATTTGAAAGCTGGCTCCGGTTTGTGCAACAAAGTTTTCGGCATGTGTTCCGGCGCCAAAACCCTGTGCCATCATAATCCATTTATTGAATTTACGACTTCCTCTAAAATAACCATCGCTATTTTTAACACGGCGTGTTAGCCATATTCCATATCCTGTAATTCCGAAGAAATAAGCCAGTACAACGAGTGTGTCTAACCAATGAAAACCTGTTTGCATAATAAGTTTAGTTTTGTAAAAATTAAAGGCCGAAAAGTAATAAAACTTTTTCCTTACTTTTAAATTATTTAAAATTTTTGAAAAGAATTAACAAATTTATTACTGCCCAACAACAAAGATGACAAAACTGTGAATAGTTTTTTACAACAACATTGGGAATATTCTGAGAGAAGTTGTTTATAGTCAAATGTTTATTTAGGAACACTACAAACAAGAGCTGGTTAATTTATACTCAAACCAAATAGATTTTTGTCCGGATGGACTTCGGGATTATGCTCGTTCTTTTTGCCCTTAGCTTCATCGAGAATCATTGCAGTATCCTGTTCCAACGCAGTTTTTCGCTTCGCTATGCACAAAAATAACTTCGCATAACCTCCCTAAAACCTATCTGAATTAAGTATAGTTAGATAAAACATATTTCCATTTCATTTGTTATGAGATTAAAATTTTTACTATGAAACAGACATTATTTTTAGCAATTTTATTTCTTACATTCTCGTGCACATCGCACAAAGAAAAAGACACAAATAGTTTTACTTATTGGGTAAACAGTTCAAAAAGCACATGTTCAGGCACAGGAAACAAACAGTGCTTAAAGGTGCAAAAAGGCGATACTATAAATCCGGAAAACTGGCAACTATTCTATTCAAAAATTGAAGGATTTGAATTTGAACCGGGTTACATTTACAAATTAAGAGTCAGTGAAAAACAATTAAAAAAAGAGGATGTTCCGGCTGATGCATCATCAATAGAGTATACACTTATTAAAGTTTTAGAAAAGAGACAAGATATGCGCTTAAGAATTAATGACATTTGGGTTTTGACAGCAATTGAAGGCGAGGCAGTAACCCCATCTCAAAGAGGGAAAACACCACGTATTGAATTTAATGTTGCAAAAATGAAAATTATGGGTACCGATGGATGCAATAATTTTACAGGAAGTATAAAAAAGCTCGAAACCAAAGCAATTGAATTTGGGCCGATAGCAGGAACCAGAAAATTATGCCCCAATATGGAAATACCCGACAAGTTTAACAGCTTACTCAATAAAACCGCTGCTTATAAGATAGAGAAAAATCAATTGACTCTTCTCGATACTTCGGGGAAAGTATTATTCTCGTTCAAAAAAACAGACTAAAAAACGAACACACTAAACAAATTTACACAAACTATGTTTTACTTGTAAATATGAACAAACAAATTTAAATTATGAAGAAGATTTTACTGATTGTAGCGGTAGTAGTTGCCTCGTATTCTTATGGTAATGCACAAGAAATTGGAGTTCGTTTTGGAAATGTTTCTGCAGGAAACGTAGCCATTGACGGAATTTTCGGACTTGGACAGTTCAGCCGTATTCATGCCGATGTTTCTTTCGGCCACGGTGTTGGAGTAGATGCCATCTGGGACTTTTTGTATCGCCCGCTTGGAGGAGAAGCTTTTAACTGGTATGCTGGTGTTGGCCCTTACATTGAAATTGCCGATCCGTTTTGGTTTGGAGTTGTCGGGGAAGTTGGACTGGAATATCGTTTTTCAACTGTTCCTATTGCTCTAGGATTCGACTGGCGACCTGCATTAAGCATTGTTGAAGTAACCGACTTTAATGCAAACTCATTTGGGTTTAATGTTCGATATGTTTTTGGCAAATAGCTATTTTTATAACGAAATTATCTAAAGTCAGAATTTGACTTCGTAAAAACACCTTTTGGTAATTGAATTACTTAAAGGTGTTTTTTTTTACAAGTTACTGTCCGAAATTCAAAAAAAAATACTCTTTTAATAACTAATTTAATTGTCGCACTTTAACAATTCTTTTGTTTGTTAAAGGCAGTGAGAAAACATAAACTGGGAAAAAAAAGGGTTGAAACAACTTCGAAAAGCTACACCTGCACATCTGTCGACATTTATAC
>JALUZN010000333.1 GCA_027011835.1 Draconibacterium sp.
CATGTTTTCTTGTAATTGTGCTTCCGCAATAAATACATTTTTTTTATTCATAACCTTTGATTTACTGCAAAGCTACGTCAATTAAGGACTATAGAAGTTTCGAACAACCAATTTGTCCATTAGGCCACAATCACATATTACCAGGAGGCTTTAAATAAATCTGCAGGAATAAGGTCAATAAGGTTATTTACGAATGGGCAATACTCCAGCTACTAAAGTTCCTTTATTGAAATAAGGTTTTTTACAAACGAATAATATAAACTCAAACGTGTATTCCCCACAACTTTTAAAATTAATCAACAATTAATCATTAAATCATTATTCATTAGATTTTAGAATTTCAATTTCAGTTTTTTTCTTCCATCGTAATTCATCATTCGACAATCGATATTCAATATTCAACAATTAACCATTATTCATTAAATAATTAAACCATTAAATTATTGTTTCTCAATCTCTGCCAACTGCGCCTTAACTTCCTCGTTGCCGGGGCGCAACTCCAACGCTTTTTTATACCAAAAACGCGCTACATTAAAGTTTTTAGCATCAAAAGCTTTATCGGCTTTTTGTTTATACTCCTGAAACTGTTGCCCCGCTTTTCCGGCCATTCGCTCAGCAATTTTTTTCTGAATTTCGGCAATCTGATTTTTCGGATAAATTTCGTTCGATTTAACACCCAACGCCCGGTTGTACCAGCCACGGGCAACCGCCAACTCATTGTCGCGAAATGCCGTATCAGCCAAATCGATAAATTTCTGATAATCGCGGTCGCGCTGGTTTAACAACAAACTACCCACCAACTTATTAATCTCGGCAATCCGTTCCAGCGGATACGGTTCTTTTGCTTTTACATTCAACGCCTGATAATACCACGCCCTCGAAACATTATACTGTTTCGAATCGAAAAGTGCATCAGCTTTCTGAATAAACTGATTATATAAAACATCCAGTTCGGCCTCACTCTCAACATTTCGAGAATCAATTTCACTGTTTATCTGCGCAATCGCTTCTTTACGTCGCTGCAAATCTTCTGCAGCAGCTTTTTCTGCTATAATTCGTTCGCGCTCTTTGGCAAGTATTTTCTCAATTTCATCGATTCGTTTTTTAGGATATTGCTCATTTTCTTTAATTGCCAATGCCTTTTCGTATTCAGTTTTGGCTTGCAGGTACTCTTCAGTTTTAAAGAAACCATCGGCAGCAACTATAACAGCACGGTACTGTTCGTCAACCTTTTGCTGTTCAAGAATACCATCAATTTCGGCTATCCTCTTCGCCGGATAAGCCTCTTCCGGTTTCAATTCGAGTGCACTGTTGTATTTCGTTTTTGCCTGAATGTAATCGTTGTTACCAAAAAGTTGGTCGGCCTGCCGAATTAAATCCGCATATTTTTTGTCGAGCAACTCCTGCTCTTTTTTCGATGCTGACAAAGCTGCCAGTAAATCGTCAATTTCCGAAATCTTTTCCTTCGGATAACTCTCGTCTGGTTTTATGGTTAACGCAGCGCGGTAACTGGTACGCGAGTTTTCGTAATCTTTTGCTTCGAAAAATTTATCGGCTTTGGAAATGGCATCGGCATAATTTTTATCCTTTTCGGCCTGAATGGCTGCCAAACGTGCAGCTTCGGCAGCGGCAGCTTCTTTCGCTAATCGGGCGCGAGTGGTTACTATCGAGTCGATTTTTGTCAGCATCTCATCGGGATACGCTTCATCGGCCTTGGCCTGCTTCGCTTCGGTGTATGCTGTTTTTGCATCATCGAAACTCTCTTTACGGAACGCTTTATCGCCACGCGAAACGGCCTCTTCGTACGCTTTTTGTGCCGCCGACAACTGGGCCAGCAAACTTCCGATTTTATCAATCTGTTGCTGCGGGTAACTCTCGTCGGGTTTTATGGTTAACGCAGCGCGGTAGCTTGTACGCGAATTTTCATAATCTTTTGCCTCGAAAAGATTATCGGCTTTGGAAATGGCATCGGCATAATTT
>JALUZN010000334.1 GCA_027011835.1 Draconibacterium sp.
CATATAACGTGTGGTTATGTTTATTTGCAAGTTTCCACATCTATTTCATTTACAGCACAATAATCGCATTTGTTTTTAAACAATAGAAGGTGAATAAGTCCTCTAAGTTGACGCCTATGCGATATACATCGGGATCCCGAAAAGCTAAATGGATTGAGTATAAATCATTGCAGGTTTAAATTGAATTCTCCCAGAACATTCTGTTTTGTTTTTTAATTTAAATCTCAAAACTATCCTGCTTTCATCGGTCACTTGTGCAGTCCTGTTTATGCTTATTTCGTTTCCCTTTACAGATGTGAAGTTTTTCAGGACAACTCTCCCGTCATAAATTAATTCAACATCAAAAATCTTAACTTTTACTTTTGAGTTGTAGGGTTCCACTTTCACGAGAAACTGACCGGGCATTTTAATTTTTCCGGTAAGGTCAACTTCTATTGTTGAATTCTCTTTTGTGTTGAAAACACCAACATCTTGCCATTTCGACCAGGGCTTAATTCCTTGCTTTGGCGGAGCTACAAAATCCTCAACATAAAATACTGATAATTTTCTGATTACCGGCTCATTCACCGACTTCGTGACATTAAGCCGGATTTTCGAAACTTCAACATCATCGAAATAATCAATCTTTTTACGCCCAACTGACTGGCCTCTGCACAATTCCTTCCAGTTCCCTTCGATAAAACCTTCAATTTTATACTCCCGTATCCGGTGTCCCAAGCGATAATCTTCCATGGTTATCACGTGATTTATCTTTTTGTTTCCGGGAAGGTCGAGTACTATAATTTTTCCTGTCTCCTGCTTAACTGAAGCAATCGGAGTTTTAAACCGACGGTCAATTTCATCACCAAAAGCTTTGTACAGTTTTCTGTCTGTTTCGGGAATCAACCCACTTGTATTGGGTGTTGAGTTTAGCAAAAATACACTGCCATAACCCACCGATTTATAATAACACTCTATCAATTCATCTAGGGATTTTCTTTTCTCTTCTTTCTTAGCCGACCAAAACCAGTAGTGGTCGTAAAGAGTTGTATTTGTCTCTATTGGAGCCCAAGCATCGCCATTAAGATCGTCATTCACCTGAGTGGCAACACCTGTTTTTAAAATTTCACTTTTTACTGTATTCCAATACGGATAAAATAGTTTTCCCGATTCGGTACCCGACCAACGAAGTGTGGCATGCGGCCCCTGAAAAATGACAGAATTTTTAGCATATTTTTCTAGTATGTCGGAAACATCGATCACACAACTACCATCAAACCACACCTCAATTATATCTCCATATTTCGACAACGTCTCTTCCAGTTGTGTCCTGAAAACCTTATTGTATGCTTCCTGTTTCGATGGGTCGTTAGTTTTTCCTCCACTGCCAATTCCGGCACCCCAGGTTTCATCGCCCGGATAGACATAAACACCAAGATTTAAACCGTATTTCCTGCACGATTCCGCAAGATCTTTCAAAACATCGCCTTTGCCATTTTTGTATGGGGTATCTTTAATTCCGTAATCAGTAGTTTCGGTTTGCCACCAGCAAAATCCGCCGGTATGTTTTGCCACAAACAATATCTCTTTGGCTCCCCATAGTTGCGCTGTTTCGCACCACTGATTGGTGTTCAGTTTTTTAGGATTTATCTGCTCCAGTGGAGTGGAATGATTGTCGTATTCCCGCCCTTGCCATGTGCAGGGATCCAAACAAACAAACATAATTCGCTCCTGTTCGTGCCATTTGTACTGAACAGGCGAGGGGGTAGCCAATCTTTTGACCTCCTGAGAAAAAACTACTTGAGTGGAGAGTAAAAAAAATAACAATAATAAAAAATACCTATTTAACATGGTATTCCTAATTTATAATCTCAATCTTATTGCCATCTACATCATGTCCGGGCTGATTGGCTAAATAATTAAACTTATAAATCCCTGCAATTATTATCAGAAAAATAATTACTGCTAAACCAATTAACACCCATTTTATTGTCTTCTTCATTTTAAATGTGAATTTAAAAAATCTTCCAACTCGTATCCGAATATATTTCTGGCCACGATTTTACCTTCTTTTAAGATAATATTTGAAGGAATAGCATCTATCTGGTAACTTTTAAGAACATCGTCCTCTTTTTGCTTTTTAAGGTTCGAAACATTTACCCAAAGTAAGCCGTCACTTTTCACTGCTTTTCCCCACTTATCCACATCAGTGTCTAGCGAATAGCCAACTATCTCAAAACCTTTATTATTAAACTGTTTGTATAGATTTACATAATTCTTATTTTCCTCTCTACAGGGGCCACACCACGAAGCCCAGAAATCAATTAACACAATCTTCGATTTTACTTGATTCAGATTAAAACTTTTACCATTTATAGTTTTAGCTATAAGAGGAGGAGCAGTCTTTCCATAACCTAACGATTCTAAAACAGATAATTTATTAGAAATTTCTACACCAAATTTTGATTTCTTATTGGGGTCATCCAGGTTCGTAAATCTTTTGTGTAACTCCTCATAGTTCATAAGTATGGATTGAAATAACAGATCATAGGCATCAAAATATTGTATTATTTCCAAAACCTTTTTGCCATACTTAGTTTCCTTTCCATTATCTGTTAATGAATTGGCAAAAGTTTCAAATTTAGATTTATCAGCCACACTTGAAGTAAGTATTTCTTCGAGAGCCAGGTACCCATTGAGTTCCGGATTCTTTATTTCTGAAATGATAGTAGCTTTATCTCTATCTATCATTTTTGTTTTTTCCGAGTACCATTTTCTGCTTGCTTCAAGCTGCTCTTTTGATGCTTTTGAATCCATCTTGGCCATCAATTCTTTCATTAAATCAATCTCTTGCTGTTTCGCTTGCAGATATTTTGAATAATCAGTCTGAAGCTCGTTTCCCGTATATTCATTCTTATACTCTCCACGTATATCAACAGTAATTTCATCTCCATTATTTACAAAAACAGTTAGTCCGTTTCCATGTCCTTTAGAAAATTTTATTCTGTAAACGCCTAACTCATCAGAAGTATTAAAACCATTAAACCTAAAGATATGATTGACGATACTTGTAGAATCAATCAAACTATCAGTTCTGTCCATATTTACTTTATAGAGATACGCTTCCGGAACATCGGCTATCGCAATATTGGCATTTACAGTCCAGGGCTTTTTAGTATGGTTACAACTGTATAGTATGCTTATGAGTGTAGCAAGAATAAAAACAAAACCGTTATGCTTCATAAAAATAAATCTATGCGTATTTTTTAAAAGACCACTATCAGCAACTCTCTTTTTTATTTTTTTCAATTCCATTATATTTATTTTTTAATTATCACAAATGTAAACTTTTCTGTTCAATGAAAATAATATTTGATATTTAAATATCCGTGCTGGGACAAACCTGAGAATGGCTTTTGCCACAAATGCTTCAACCTAAAAAAGTAGATAATTTTTAAGTTCAAAGTTTTTCAAAAGTATTTGTTTTAAGAGGGATAAGTTTTAGAACAGGTCAAGAATAATCCGGGCTTTAATGCGCTTCATTATTTTTGTGCAATTTGTTTCCGGGTAAAAACAGAATACTACCTGCCAACCATTTTATTAAAAACCTCGAGTTGTTCTTTCATTGCCGCAACTCTGTTCACCGGTTTTGTTCGTGCTTCAAGTAAAATCCATCCACTGTAATTTATGTTGTTAAATAAATCCATAAGCTGCTGGTACGGGTAATTACCAATATTTAGTTCGCGCACATGAACAGTGTCGCCAAACCATTTTTTTATTGAATTAAAATTTGCTTCAAGTCCGGGCGGCAGTATATCCTCGCTGTTTGAGTTCCAACAGATTTTGACATTTGGCTCGGTTACCTGCTCAAATATCGCTTTAATATTTGGAATTCGCTGCGTTAGTTTTCCATGCACCTCTACCCGAACAAGCTGGCCATAGTCGCTTGCAAATTTCCCCACTTCATCAAGCGATTTCGCAATTTGCGCAATGGTTTTTTCTTTTGGGACTTCGGGAGGTAACCCGTTTGGTTTTACTTTAATTCCGGTAGCTCCAATATCGTTACATAGTTTTATATATGATTTTGCCTCTTCAATATTCTTTCGAACAGCAGCCTGATCGGGACTATGAAATTCGAAATTCGAACCGTAGCCCACACAAGTAACCGGACTATCGGCAAACCGTTTTTTTACCTCTGCACGCTCACCTACCGAAAGATTCGTTTCAACACCGTGTGCATGGTGTGTTCGTAGTTCCACTCCCAGCAATCCCGTTTCTTCGCAATTGGCTATTAATGTGGGCAAATCCCAGTCTTTTCCCCAAAGATAGGTTACTAATCCAAACCTCATTTTTGTTTTTTCAGAGGCTGCCATTCCCGAAACAGGATGAATTAATGATAATCCTGCCCCGGCAATAACGCACTTCTGTATAAAACTTCGGCGTGTACTGTTTTTCATCTCTTAAAATTTAGAATCAAGAATCAAGAATCAAGATACAAGACAAGATTAGTGCTTTAACTTAGTCATGTTCCTGGGTGTGAATTCTTTTATTATGAATATTTCATTCTAATAAATTTGCAATACGTTACATTTTAGCATATTCATCGGCCAGTTTATTTATTTCTGCGTCGGTCAGTTTTTTACCTGCAATAACAAGCCGGTATTTAAAAGTAACCGACTCGCCTTTTTTTAAACTAAAGTTAAGCTCTTTTTTGCCTTTGGTAAATATTTTCTGACCAAGAGGATTTGCGGCAAACAGTCCATATCCTCTAGCATGCCAATAAGTTGGATAACCAACGTTTTCAGGATTATCGATAATTACAATTGCCACAGGCTCTCCTTTTATTTCACTAAACAGTTCCATCCAGCGACCACGAGTTCCCCAAACTTTTATCCCTTCAACGCCATCGGCACTTCTGTAGTTTCCTTTTACAAGTGTGTTATCCATTTTTTCAACCTTCGTAACAACTCCGTGCGAATCCATTAATTTCTGAGGTTTATCGCTCGGCAATTCCAATTCCCGAGCCACTCTTAACCCAAACATTCCTTCTTTATTATCTGTAAATTTCACCTCATCGATAACTGCTTTTAGAGTTGTTGTACGGTCTATTATCCGTAATTTTTCGGTTGCACTAAAATCAAATTCAGTGTGCTCTTTCAACATTGTCTCACCATCGGGCGATTTCCAAACCGACGAAGTAACCAATGTCGCTTTTCCGTTTCCACTTTTAATTTTATCAACCGATTGATGATAGATTGTTCCATAACCATCTCTTTTTTCGGGTGCTATTGCTTCAGAATTGTTCCAAAAATCGAACCCGTTAACATTTCCATAGTTTAACCAAACACCAACATGATGCGGATGGTCGGTACGGTCGCCGGGTTTATTTACCAACGGAAAACTACGTGTAAGCATATTTCCGGCAGGAGACATAAGTGGCCACAACACCGGCTTTTTAATATTGTCGGGGTAGATGTATGAGGTAAAAAGTTTACCGTCGATAAATACATCAACTTTTTTCTCAGCTTTATTTTGCTTCAAATCTATTTTTGGTTTGTTGGCGCATTGAGTCAATGCTAATAAACTAACCATGGCCACAAAAAGCATACGCAAAATCTTTCTATTTTTCATTTGTGTTGAATTTAATTGCCATTAAACAATACTGGGAACAACATAATCGCCTCGATAATTTCGTGTAAGCATTTTGTCGGCAACTGGGTCGTTAACAAATGTTTCGGTACTTGGATTAAAGGCCAGTACGCGACCAAGCCGGTAGGCAATATTCCCGAGATGTGCCAATCCCGATGCATGATGAGCCGTTTCTACCGGGCCATTTAAAATTGTCTTATCGTGTTTACGAACAGCTTCAATAAAATTTGCGAAGTGAGCATCGGTGCCACCTGCTCCTCGTGCCATTCCTGTAGCCGCTTTTTCGCTGTCGCTACCCGATTTCCCCGGTTCGCGGTTTTTCCCCAAATAGGTACTGTATTTGCTATAGCCATCAACAACTAAAATTCCTTTATCGCCATAAAAAATATTTCCAACGGTTACACCCTCTTCGGTGTTTGTACACCAGGGACGAACTTCGAACTGAATAATTTTATCCTCATCGGGGTAATGATAGATTGATGTTAGCACTTCAGGAACTTCTTTACTGTCGTTCCATAAAAACTTGCCCCCCATCGATGTTATTTGTGTTGGGAAACCAACATCTAATCCCCACATACATAAATCAGTTTCATGAATTCCCTGATTACCAACATCGCCATTTCCATAATTCCAATGCCAGTGCCAGTTATAATGAACGAGGTTTCGTGAAAACGGTTGCATAGGTGCCGGGCCAGTCCATAAGTCGTAATCGAGGCCATCGGGAACGGGAGAAAATCCTTTATCTCCAATATCTCCCCGCCAGCGAAAAACAAGCCCTCGCGCCATATATACCCGGCCAATATACCCGTCGCGCAATAACTGAACGGCCTCCTGAACCACCGGCGAACTTCTTAATTGTACACCATGCTGAACAATACGGTCGTATTTATCGGCTGCCTCTATCATCTTCCGGCCTTCCCAAATGTTGTGCGAACCCGGTTTTTCAACATAGGCATCTTTACCTGCCTGACATGCCCAGACTACAGCAAGCGAATGCCAGTGGTTTGGTGTTGCAATGCTAATTACATCGATATCTTTATCATCCATAACACGACGAAGGTCTTGCTCTAAAACAACATCTTTATCATATTTTTCTTTAAACTCTTTTTGGCGGTCATGCAGTACATTCATGTCTGGGTCGCACAATGTTTTTATCTCGACATTATCTTGCGCCATAAATGCTTTTACGTGGCTTTTCCCACGGCCATGTAATCCTAATACAGCGGCAGTAATACGGTCGTTGGCACCAAATACTTTTGCCGATACAATTGTTGGGGCAACAATAGCTGCTGAACCCGCAGTTACAGTTTTCTTTAAAAAGTCTCTTCTTGAATTTTCCATAATTTTTTAGGTTTATATTAGCTTGATAATTTTGTTTCCTAAGTTAAACAAAACCTTTCTTTTTTCATACTACTATTTTGCCCCGAACTTAAATTATTTGTAAATATTCAGGTCTAAATTAGTACGTTTTTCAGAAACTTAAAGAAATATTTTTTTTTGTTGATAAAGTATGCCGTTCGCAGGTAAAAGTGTTAATA
>JALUZN010000335.1 GCA_027011835.1 Draconibacterium sp.
TCGTGAAGGAGTAATTGCACAGGTTTTTTATGTAGGCGCGCAAATTATGTGCTGGACATTCATTATTCAATATGCCGGTAATTTGGGAATACCAAAAGCCGAAGCGCAAAACTACAATATTATTGCGATGGCTATTTTTATTAGCAGCCGTTTAATTAGTACTTTTCTTATGAAATACCTCAACTCCAGATTAATGCTGACCATTTTTGCTATTGGTGGAATGGTAACAACAACAGGAGTAATTTTAATTCAGGGAATGCCCGGATTATATTTGTTGGTAGCCACTTCGGCTTTTATGTCATTAATGTTCCCAACCATTTATGGAATTGCGTTGGGAGGTTTAAAGGCAGATGCAACACTTGGCGCAGCAGGTTTGGTAATGGCCATTGTTGGAGGTGCACTTATGCCACCACTGCAAGGACTAATTATCGATCAGGGAACAATTCTATCGATGCCGGCAGTGAATTTTTCATTTATTCTTCCGCTAATTTGTTTTATTGCAATTGCAGTTTATGGTTATCGCACTTTAAAAGTTTATCCTAATTTGTAATAATTAACTGCTATGGCAGCGTACAAAAGATATTGTAAAACATTGAAATTAGAGAATGATTCTGTTCTAATCGAAGAGTACAAAAAGGTTCATACTGCAGATGAATTTTGGCCGGAAATTACTCAGGGAATGCGCGATGTTGGAATTACCAACATGGAAATTTATATTCTCGGAAACCAATTGTTTATGATAATGGATACCGTTGCCAATTTTAATCACGACGAGGCGATGAAAGAGCTGGCAACAAAACCGCGACAATCAGAATGGGAAGCGTATGTTTCGCGCTTTCAGAAAACCTCTGCCGATGCTACTGCTGACGAAAAATGGCAGTTAATGGAACGTATTTACAAATTGGGAGGGTGAGAGTTTGAAGTTCAGAGTTCAAAGTTCAAAGTTTCGTATTTCATTTTTGTGTTTAACCCGGGTTATTCATAAACTTTTGTTACGACAAGTTAAAATGTAAAGAATAAAGGGAAACAGTGCGTTGAGGCTTGCAAAAATAACCTTAGCTATTTTGAGACACGAACCCCGATTGTATACCGGAACTCTTTATTTAAAAGTAGTTTGACTTCGAAATAGAAACATTCGTGTATATTCCCATGTAAAACATATTTTCATGCCGTCTTTCCGGATCAATTTAACTTTCGGGTTGATGTGGCAATTTAATATTTAATGAATTGGCTTTTCCCCTGCCAGAGGTCATTTTCTTTGATTTGATTAGAGGCGTATGCAGAAATCCAGTTCGCAGCGACGGCCTCGGTCGGTGAGCCGGAAAACAAGCGATAACGACATTAAAAAATTACTGCTGTTTGAGGAGGTACGACGAGTTCAGTAATTTTAGTCGTTATTGCGTAGCTTTTCCGAGAGAAGCGAACGCAGCCTTGGGCTTTTTGTTTACTTTTTGGGCTAAGCCAAAAAGTAAAATCAGCCCGATAGGGCAAAAGTAACATCAAGGCATCCCTCTGACCGGCCCCCAAGAAATTTAAACCTACTAAGAATCTATTTTAATATTGTACCAACCCAAATTATGAAGTGAGCCGTCTTTCCCTAACTTTATTGTACATTTAAGCAACCATAAAAAAGTTGGCTCACGAAACGAGCTGGTTAAAATTGCTGCACATAAAAGTATGATTTTGGTAAGTTTTACCGGCGAGATATTTATAGTGTATGTGTTGCCATTAAAAACAAACAATACAAGATCAATGAAATTAATTACAATTAAATCGTCGCATTACCCTGCCGATTTACAAGTACTGAAAAGCCGTTTAGCATCGGAAGGAATTGAGAGCATTATTGATGGAGAACTTAATTCTCAGGTATTGAGCCATATTCCATCGATGGAGGCCGAATTAAAAGTTTACGAATCGGATATTGAAAGAGTAAAAGCTATTTTAGAAGAGGTTGGAGAATTGGGTTCAAATTCAAAAATTGTGTGTCCGAAATGTGGCTCTGAAAAATACCGGATAAAATATAGTTTAAGATACAAGTGGAGGTTATTCTTAAGTGCCCTACTTTCAGCAATAACATTTACACCAACCGGAAGAAATATCTCACCAACAAAATTAATTTGTGAAAGGTGTGAAACGGAGTTTATGGGATAAATGAATAAAAAAAAAGGTTACCAAATGGCAACCTTTTTTTATCTCTAACCAAGATATGATTTCAGTAATTTGCTTCGCGATGTATGTCGTAATCGTCGAATTGCTTTTTCTTTTATCTGGCGGACTCGTTCGCGGGTTAATCCAAATCTTTCTCCAATCTCTTCTAATGTCATTTCCTGACAACCGATACCGAAGAATAGCCTGATAATGTCGCTTTCACGTTCAGTCAATGTTGCTAATGCTCTTCCAATCTCTTTGGCAAGCGATTCCATAATAAGGGCGCGGTCGGCATTTGGCGAGTCGTTGTTTACCAACACATCCAAAAGACTATTGTCTTCGCCGTCAACAAATGGGGCGTCAACCGAAACGTGTCTTCCGGAAACCCGTAATGTATCTGCTACCTTATCGGCAGGAAGTTCGAGTGATTCTGCTAATTCTTCAGGCGAAGGCTTGCGTTCGTGTTCTTGCTCAAATTTCGAGAACGCTTTGTTAATTTTGTTCAACGAACCAACCTGGTTCAATGGCAAACGAACGATACGCGATTGCTCTGCAAGTGCTTGAAGAATAGATTGGCGAATCCACCAAACGGCATACGAAATAAACTTAAAACCGCGGGTTTCGTCGAATTTTTCAGCTGCTTTAATCAGGCCAAGGTTTCCTTCGTTTATTAAATCGGGTAGGCTCAGTCCCTGGTTTTGGTACTGTTTTGCCACCGAAACAACAAAACGAAGATTGGCTCTGGTTAATTTTTCCAAAGCTACCTGGTCGCCTTTTTTAATTCGCTGTGCTAATTCAACTTCTTCCTCAACGGTAATCAGCTCTTCTTTGCCAATTTCCTGTAAATACTTGTCTAAAGAGGCACTTTCACGATTAGTGATTGACTTTGTGATCTTTAGCTGTCTCATATAATTTTCTTAAAAAGTCTGCAAATATAGTGCATTAATATCTAATATATCAGGTGAAAATGCCAGATAAAATTTAATTAATAAATAGTTAAAGGTACTCCCTCAATTCTCCTCTATTTTTAACCAACCAAACCGCATTTATCTTAAATATGTTTTGGTTTAACAACGAATAACACACAATAGTTCAAAAATAGAAAAGAAATTTAAATCATCCTCTATTTTTCGGGTTTAATCGATTCCAAAAACATAATATGCTAATTCGCCATTTGGATAAACACCTTCAACTAAAACTCCCCCTGTTGCATTTTCTATTTCCCTTTTAAAATCGTTAACATCGAAAATAGGTTTCTTGTTCACAAATGTTATAACAAATCCTTTTTTTAATCCTGCTTCTTTTAATTTCCCCTTTTCAAGTTTCGAGATTTTAATTCCATTACTTATCTCTAAATCTTGCTTATCTCTGTTGCTCAATTTTTTAAATTCGGCTCCTAAAACAATAACATTATCTCGTACAACTTGCGTGTCGCCGTGTTTGTTACGTAATGTTACCGAAAATAGTTTCTTTTTATTGTCTCTTAAAACAGTTATTTCTACATCGTCGCCCGGACGATATTGACTAATAGACTCTTGCAATTCGGCAGTATTTTTAATTTCTGAATTATTAACCCGAATAATCACATCTTCCTCTTCAATTCCGGCATCGTTGGCAGCACCATTATCGGTTACAGCGGCAACATAAACTCCCTCAACATTATCGAGGTCAAGTTTCTCTGCAATCTCGGCATTTACATCGGTAATATTTACACCAAGCAATGCACGTTGAACCTCGCCAAACTCTTTTAAATCGTTAACCACCTTTTTGGCAATGGTTGCCGGAACAGCAAAAGAGTATCCGGTATACGACCCTGTTCGTGAAGCAATTGCCGAATTAATTCCGACTAACTCGCCGCGCTGATTAACCAAAGCCCCACCACTGTTTCCCGGATTAACGGCAGCATCGGTTTGTAAATACGACTCAATGGCCATTCTGTCCTGATTCATTCGCAAATTTCTTCCACGTGCACTAATTATTCCGGCAGTTACGGTCGATGTTAAGTTAAATGGGTTTCCCACGGCTAAAACCCACTCGCCCAATTTTAGCTCGTCAGAGTTTCCAAATGTGAGGTACGGTAAATCTTCTGCTTCTATTTTTAGAAGTGCAATATCTGTCGACGGGTCGGTACCAATTACCCGAGCTTCAAATTCTCGGTTATCATTTAAAATAACCTTTATATTTTCGGCATCCTCAACAACGTGGTTATTGGTAACAATGTATCCATCGTCTGACAATATAACGCCCGACCCAAATCCCTGGGCGATTTGAGGTTGTTGATGCTGCATACCAAAAAGTTGATCGTAAAACGGATTTCCAGTCGACCAGTTGCCACCTCGTATCGATTGTGTAGCAATGTGTACAACTGCATGAATCGATTTCTCGGCGGCAAAAGTTAAATCGGGCAATGTCCCTTTTGCCGGAGCCGACAACGATGCATATTTAATTGGTTGTTCTTCTTTTACGGTTACCACATCGGGCTTATCGAAAAATTTGCTGTAAGTCCAAACTGCTACAAAAGCTCCTGCTACTACTAATAAAAAAGTTGTTGTAAATCTTCCTAATTTTTTCATGATGTAAAATATTTTAGTTCTACAATATTTTCGACTCAACAGTATGCAAATATACGACCAGCATTACCTCGTTATTACTATTAACACAAGGATTTTGTATCTTTTAACAACCAAGAGGACTTGTGTTAAAAAGTTAAAAATTGTACGGTTTTCCGAACGCACAACTGACATTATTCTGCCAGAACAACAAAAAATACTGTTAACTTGTCAATAAAAACAGGTTAATTAGGGTCTGCCGAAAAAACGATTAAACACGTATCATACAGTTAGATACCCTATTTGACACTTTTAAAAGTGCAAGCTTTTTGTCTTGTTATATTAAAAATGCTTGCATTTATTCTATGTTTCGAATATTTTAACAGCTCAGCTGCACACCATATTTATACCTTGTTCAGTTTGAAGTATTTATATACATCTGCACTTCACAAAGTCCAAACCTGACGCACATCGGAGCTTTTCAGCAGACCCTAATTAAATTCGACTAAAGAGATAAAGCGTTTTGAAGAAATAACAAACAATCAGAAAGAAGTTGAGATAAAACTCATTTTTTTTCGGGAACTTTAAACCATTTATTATCGAGAACAACCGGTTTATAGTTTTTAATATACTGCATTGCTTCGGCAGCATTTTCTGCAACAAAATAGAGGTCACGGTAAAGATTCTTTGCAAACTGCTGTTTGTAAGACACTTCGAATTGTTTAAAAAGATACTCGAAAAAATTATTTGTATTAACAAAAACGATGGGTTTTGTATGATACGAAAGCTGGCGCAAGGTAATTACCTCCAAAATTTCTTCGAGCGTACCAAACCCGCCCGGCAAAGCAATAAATGCATCCGACATTTTACGCATCTCCTCTTTACGTTCCATCATATCTTCGGTAATAATAACATCGTGCGTATTGTCCGATGCAAGCGAACGATTCATCATAAACCGGGGAATAATCCCAACTGTGCGACTGCCGGTTTTGCGTACTGCAACAGTTACTGCTTCCATAAGGCCCACATTGGCACCACCATTCACAAGAGTGTGATTATTTTCGCCAATAAGTTGGCCAAGTTTTTCGGCTTCCGAAAAATAGATATCATCAATGGCATTGCTCGACGAACAGAAAACACAAATATTCATTATATAATTAATTTTAAATAGTGCTATTCAGAAAAATAAATAAACGAGTCGAAATTGCAATTCCCGCCCCATAAAATTTCAAAATGAATTTTAAGAAAACAAAACCGGTACTTAGCCCGGTTTTGTTTGAATATTTTAATAAGAAAAACTTATTAGAAACACAAAGGAATACCCTTACAAATAAGGCTCCTATGCGTCGATATTTGCATAAGTTGCATGATCTTCAATAAATTTCCTACGCGGTGGAACATCGTCGCCCATTAACATAGAAAAAATATGATCGGCTTCGGCAGCATTTTCAATAGTAACTTGTTGCAAAGTACGCTTCTCAGGGTTCATTGTTGTTTGCCACAACTGCTCTGCATTCATCTCTCCCAAACCTTTGTATCGCTGAATATGTACTGCATTTTCGTTTCCTTCGGCCCACTCTTTTATTAACTGCAATCTTTGTTGCTCGTTCCAAGCATAAGCTTCCTTTTTCCCTTTTTTAACAAGATAAAGCGGCGGAGTGGCAATGTACAGATATCCTTTTGTAATCAAGTCGTTCATATAGCGGAAGAAAAAAGTCATAATCAGCGTAGCAATATGGCTGCCGTCAACGTCGGCATCGGTCATAATTACCACTTTATGATACCTGAGTTTCTCCATATTCAATGCTTTCGAATCGTCTTCGGTACCAATAGTAACACCCAACGCCGTAAAAATATTTTTTATCTCCTCGTTTTCGAATATTTTGTGTTGCATTGCTTTTTCAACATTTAGGATTTTTCCCCGTAACGGAAGAATAGCCTGTGTACGTCTGTCGCGACCTTGCTTTGCCGTTCCTCCTGCCGAGTCTCCCTCAACAAGAAACACTTCGCATTGAGCTGGGTCTTTTTCCGAACAGTCGGTTAATTTTCCGGGCAGTCCTCCACCCGAAAGGGCACTTTTACGCTGAACCATTTCGCGTGCTTTACGTGCAGCGTGCCGTGCCTGTGCTGCAAGAATTACTTTCTGTACAATGGTTTTTGCATCTTTCGGATTCTCCTCCAAGTAATTTTTCAGCATCTCGCTTACCGCCTGGTCAACAGACAGGCTCACCTCCGAGTTTCCCAGTTTTGTTTTTGTTTGCCCCTCAAATTGCGGTTCGGCTACTTTTACAGAAACAACGGCTGTTAATCCTTCGCGAAAATCGTCACCACTAATATCAAACTTCATTTTCGCAAGCATTCCCGATTGGTCGGCATAATTCTTAAGCGTTCTTGTTAAACCTCTTCTAAAGCCGGTTAAATGCGTTCCTCCTTCTATTGTATTGATATTGTTTACATA
>JALUZN010000336.1 GCA_027011835.1 Draconibacterium sp.
GAATAATTTTGCTAAATATGGTTCGTATAACACTTTCTGTTTCCCCGCCCAACCGTAGCTAAACCGTAGTGCATATTCTGGAGATGGACAATTATAATACCCCGGAACTAAAATTTTTATCGCATTTTTTTCTACCCCTTTTAAATAATAGAACGCGGGTAGTCTTTTCTCTTGTTCGCGAGCTAAGTGCCCAGAGAGCTGTCTTATTATCGGAACCTGAGTTGTAGCAAAGGCAATAATAAACAGGTAAATGGCCAGATATCCAACTTTCGTGTTTTTAATTTGTATGTGCCAATGGCTTGTAAACTCATAAATTAAAATAATAATTAAGGGTGCTAAAAACAACGCAGCTACAAAATATCTTTGCTCGAAATGCTTGCACACAATAAATATTTGAACAAAAATTGCACTAATTAGTGCAATTGATATACGAACTTTAATGCCCTGTTTTTTGCTTTTATTAAGAAACAAGTTTACAACTAATGCCAAACCAAGGAGAAGAAAAATGATAAAATAGATTTCGTTGGCATTCCACAGTTTAACAAAATTTGGAATGAATGTTTTAATATCTAAAATTGTTTTTTCGCCCGTTCCATACTGACCACTATTTAAAAACAACGCCTTAACCCAGTGCCAAAATGTGTTGAGTTGAAGAGTAACCGGCAATGCAAAGACTAGAAAAAGGAGAAATGAAAACAGCGAATACGATAGCCGTTTTTTCCAGTTACTAATAGCAATAAACGGGATTATTAAGATTGGTAAAAAGGTTAATTTTAAAGCTAATCCGAAAGCCGAAATTGATGCAAATATTACATTACTTTTCCACGAGTTGGGATCTGTTTCCGACTTTATAATCTTTAACAGGAACAGACTAAGCAGAATTACCGGTATCGGCATAAAATTCTCGGGCGTAACCCGACCAATATTCCCATAAATAATACTTGTAAAGAATGGTGTTATTTGAATTAATATGCTAAATGTTAAACTCTTTGTAATCTGAAGTGCTTTACGACCGGCAAAATATAAGAACGCGCTAACAAAAGCTGTCATAAACAAATTCGTTACCGCTAAATACATATCCGAATTTGCTAATGCATCTTCAATGAATGGAATATTTCCCTCTCGGAACAGGTATATTATTCTGAAAGATAATGCGATGAAGTATTGTAACGGAGTTCCTGGATTATCGATATGTCCGAGTTCTAGATGACCGTTCGCAACACTTAATCCGCTAATAAAATAGATATATTCAGGATCGATTGAACGGAGGGAATAAATACCAGTCATTTGCAAAATATAGATACCAATAACTAAGTATAAAGATGGTATCAAAATAACGAGCAAACTTTTATAACTGTTTTTTTTCATCATAGTGATTTCTACTAATCTTAGCCAAAGATTTTATTTTTTGCTAATCCCCATTTTTGCAGTCTGAACTGTATCGCAGTTTTTAAAACTCCAATTCCATAAACACTACTACTCTTTAGGCTGATGCTCGATGCGTCGTCGAAATATTTTGTGGGGCAGGTAATTTCGGCAATTTCGTAACCTGCGTACCATATTTGAGCCAGCATTTGGTTATCGAAAACAAAATTATCGGAGTTCTCGTTGTAATTTATTTTTTCTAAAACTTCGCGTGTAAATGCCCGGTAACCGGTGTGGTACTCCGAAAGTTTTGCCCCCATAAGAATGTTTTGAATAAAAGTAAGCCCGCGGTTGGCAATATATTTAATTAGTGGCATTCCACCTTTTAACGCCCCTTTCCCCAAAATACGCGAGCCGAGAACAACATGGTACAATTCGCTGCCCAGCAGGTTTGCCATTGCCGGAATCAATTTCGGGGTGTACTGATAATCGGGGTGAAGCATAATAACAATATCGCCACCAATTTGCAGTGCTTTGTTATAACACGACTTTTGGTTGCCTCCATAGCCTTTGTTTTGCTCGTGAACAACAATGTGTTTAATCCCGAGTTTCTTCCCCACTTCAACGGTGTTGTCTTTGCTTAAATCGTCAACCAAAATCACATCGTCAACTATATCAAAATCAATTTCGTTATAGGTAATCTCCAACGTTTTTGCAGCGTTATAAGCCGGCAAAACAACCACTACTTTTTTGTTGTTAATCATTAATCTTTTTTTAGTGCGACAAAAATAGTAATAAATTGAGAAGGTTTTGTATTTGAAAGTTTATTCTACCAAAAATAAGTGATTCCTGACAAGAAAAATGCCAATGCAGTGATACAAAGAAGTAGTAAATACGATTCTGAAAAGGCAGAATTAGTTCTTAAATCTTTTTGGTAAAACTATTTTCGATATATTTACTTTTTTGAAAAGTGAAGCAGAAGATATGAAACGAGCTTGATAAAAGATTTCACACACAGGAGCATGATTAAGTTAAAGTACTAATTTTTTTGTCTTGTGTCTTGGCTCTTGTATCTTGATTCTAAATTTATAACAGATGAAACAGATTGAAATATATTGTAAGAATACAGATTCAACACATTATTATCCGATGGGAACATCGCTGTTGGAGATAAGTAACGATTTAAATATTCAGTTAAAAAACAGGGTTTGTGGAGCTGTTGCAAATAACAAAGTTCGCGAGCTTTCGTTTTGTGTTGTAAAAGCAAAACGCATCGAGTTTTTCGACATTTCGCACCCCGACGGCGTTCGGTTGTATGTGCGTAGTTTAATTTTTATATTGAATGCAGCGGTTACCAAAGTTTTGCCCGATGTTGCTTTGCAGGTGCAGAACGGAATATCGAATGGTATTTTCTGCGAGCTAAATGGGTTGGAGAGAGAAATTTCGGAAGAGGATATAAGTGCACTTGTTAACGAGATGAAAGCAATTATTGCGCAGGATATTCCTTTCATTAAAAAAGATATAAAAACCGATGAGGCAATTAAATTGTTGGAGAAGCAGCGTCTGTTCGATAAAACAGAACTATTTAAACAGCAGGGGCACCTCTATTCTCACCTCTATTTTTTAAACGAACTGGGTAACTATTTTTATGGCCATCTACTTCCGTCAACCGGTTATGTTGAGAATTTCGGACTGGTAAAATATTTTAACGGACTACTGTTGCAAATTCCAAAGCGAAAAAATATTAATAAACTCAGAAAAGTTGTTGAGCATAAAAAGCTGTTCGATATTTATCAGGAGCATAAAAAATGGGCTGAGATTTTAAATATCTCGACAATTGGCAACCTTAATAGTTACACACTCGACAAGAAGTGTGGGCACGTAATAAAAATCTCGGAGGCTCTTCACGAAAAGAGGATAGCCGAAATTGCCAACCAGATTTCGATGCGCGATGGCGATGTAAAAGTGGTTTTAATTGCCGGTCCGTCGGCATCGGGGAAAACAACTTTTAGCAAACGGCTGGGAGTACAACTTGCGGTAAACGGTTTGCGCCCGTATCAAATTTCGCTCGATAACTATTTTGTAGACCGCGAAAAAACTCCGCGCGACGAGTTTGGTGAATACGACTTTGAGGTACTCGAAGCCATTGATGTTGACTTTTTTAACCAGCAACTAATTGATTTAATGGACGGAAAAGAGGTACGTTTGCCAAAGTTCGATTTCCATAGAGGGAAACGGTTGATGAACGGCGATTCTCTAAAACTTCTGCCCGGCGACATTTTAGTTGTTGAAGGAATTCATGGAATGAACCCGAATTTACTTACAAAAGTTCATACCGAAAATACGTTTAAAATTTTCATCTCGGCACTTACACAAATCTCTTTCGATGAGCATACGCACATTTCGGCTGCCGATAACCGGCTAATCCGCCGGATGACCCGTGACAGTAAATACCGTGGTTATCCGGCAACGGAAACAATAAAACGGTGGCCATCGGTACGAAGAGGAGAGGAGAAGAATATTTTCCCGTTCCAGGAAAATGCCGACGTAATGTTTAATTCGGCAACTTTGTACGAACTCGCTGTGCTAAAAAAATATGCCGAACCAATTCTGAAACAGGTTCCCGAAAATCGGGTCGAGTATTCTGAAGCAACCCGGTTACTGAAATTCCTCTCATACTTTAAACCCATCGACGATGAGGAGATTCCGCCCACGTCGTTGTTGCGGGAGTTTCTGGGGGGCAGTAGTTTTGCGTACTAATTTTATTCGTTGCAGTAAGCGCAGAAACGAAATACTTTACTGTTTTATTTCTTATAAAGAGGTGTCCTTTTGGCAAGGAAATTTAGTGTTATTTGGTATGCATCTTGTGTTTGCCAGAATGAAGAATGCTCTTTTGTGAAAATGTTATCTCCTTTGTCGTTAAAAACATTCATAGTAATATTGGTCGAGTAGTTTTGCGTTGACGAACTCATAGAAGAGTGGTTGCTACTGCTTTTTGTGTTCCATACATCGCCAACTGCTTTGTTTTTCGACGCACCATCACTTTTATGTGTAGAGTAGGTATTGTTGTAACTCGTAACATTTGTTCTTTCAATAGAAACCAACCCCTGCACAACGTATTCTACACCCAGAATATTACAAATTTCACCCATTGTATATCCTTCAATATTATTGTTGTTAATGCCGGCCTTTGCCAGTAGTGCATTGGTTGTATACGGGTCTTGATAAGTTAACGATACCGCATATCTTTTAAAAATTGTGTAGGTTTCCTGTTGTATCTTTTTTGTCATTGTGGGATTACTTGTCTCCTGGTCTTTAATATATCCGAAAGGTAAAATCGCCACTTTATTATGATGATTTCCAAGATTTGGGTTTGCCGGGCTTCCTTCCTTTTTATTGAAAAACTCAATTCGCCCCGATGCAAAAGTTATCTTCTCAATATCGGCTTTGTCAACTGTGTATTCAATACTTTCACCCTTATATACAAACTGAAGGTCGGTTTTATTCATCTTAATAACTTTCCCTTCCATCTCGTCTCCATTGGTTTTTAAAATAACATCGTTTTGTGCACTCACGATTAACGTAGAAAAAATACTAATAACCAATAGCATTAAAATTTGAAACGATTTTTTAGTCATAATTTTCTTTTTTAGATTTTACTTGTCCATATAACAATTCTTAGCATAGAATTGTTCTTCTATTTTATGGCGAGATAGATACTTTTTATGACTTAACTGATTTAGATTGAATTGGTCTAAGGGTTTGTAATGGTTTCAACTTTGTATTATTGAAAATAAAACTTTTTGTGAACAAAAAATGATTTTAAATTGTTGTTGATTTTGATTGTAACAATAAAAATATTTGCAGAATATTTACCGTTTTTCGAAACGGTTGGTTGGATAGGTTGTTTCTTCAATAATTAAACCGGCATTTGTTTGTTCAACCAAATAATTAAATGTTTTGCAAAGTCTTTACAACCACTACATATTGCCGGAAGGTTTAAGGTTAGTTGATTTTTGGTTTTCCCCGGAGCAGAGGCTCCGGGGTTTTTTATGCTAAAAAAATAACTTTAATCTGTTTTTATGTCTGATATTTTTACTGCCCAGGCAATATCGCAAGGCAGGTTTTCGCGTATTTTTTTAGGAATAAATACTTTAACTCCTTCATCGGTATTTTTCCATTTTAAATTTCCTTTGGCACCCAACACATTTAATTTTGCTTTTTTATTCGCAAAAATTCCTTTTACCACAAACGATTCGGGCAAGCCTGTTTTTTCCTCTCCTTCAAGATAAATGGCATAAACCGCTTTCGTATCTTTTTGCTGTGTTAAACAGATGTTGTCGGTTTTAAATGGTGCAATTGCGCGGGTCGAGTAGATGGCTTCACCGTTTACATCAATCCATTTCCCCATGGCATCTAATAATTTGTATGCTTCTTTTGGCCATGTTCCATCGGGGCCGGGAGCAATATTGTAAAGAAGGTTTCCTCCCTTGGCAACAATATCGACCAACATATTAATCGCTTTTTTGGGCGACATAAATGTCGCGTCGGGTACCCACGACCAGCCACCACCGGCAATAATACACGACTCCCACGGATATGGAAGCTGTGTTTCGGGTACACGGTTCTCGGGTGTTAAATAGTTTTGGTTTGGTCCGCGTACCGCTCGGTCGACAACAATTAAGCCGGGTTGTTTTTCGCGGGCTTTGGCTGCAATCTCATCCATTCGAATATCCTGACTGATAACTCTGTTTTTTATAAAACCTGTTTTTGTTTTATTTACCCTGTTTGTATAATATGCATTGAGCGACTCTTGCGATTTTTTTTCAACCCAGCCGCCATCGAGCCATAAAATGTCGATTTTCCCGTAATCTGACATCAGTTCCATAATCTGATTTTGGGTGAACTGCACATACTTCTCCCATTTCTCAGGATGTAAAGCCGGGTCGTAATTTACGTTTCTGTCGAGTGGCGGAAATTTAGGGTCCCAGTAATATGGGCAATGCCAGTCGGGTTTCGAGAAATAAGCTCCTGCCCACATTCCTTTAGCACGAAAAGCATCGAATACCTCTTTTGTAATATTGGCTTTTGGGTTTACACTAAACGGGCACTCGGGGCTGGTTATTTTGTAGTCGGTATATTTGGTGTCGAACATGCAAAATCCATCGTGGTGTTTCGTTGTAAAAACAACATATTTCATTCCGGCATTTGCCGCTGCTGCAGCCCATTTATCGGGGTCGAAACTTGTTGGATTAAAAGAGAGTTTTAGGTTTTCGTACTCTTTTTTATAGGTGTAATAATCATCGGGATTACTCCCTTTTTTTCTTTCGCACCAGCCTTCGTCTTCGGGGCAAATCGACCACGATTCAACAATTCCCCACTGACTGTACGTTCCCCAGTGCATTAATAATCCAAATTTCAGGTCTTGCCACTCTTCCAGCTTGTCGAGTACTTTCTGGTCGGTTGGCCAGGTGTAAGGAGTTATTTCGTGTGCATATTGCGCGTTGGCAACCATTGCAAACAGAACAGGAATTAAAAAAAGTAGTTTTCTCATTTTATTAGTATTTATCGATTAATAAGCTATTAAATTTTATTCTTTAGTTTCAGTTTAAATATAACTATTGAAATTAGTAATAGTTAAAAACTACCTTGTAATTGTTTTATATCTGTAATTCGCCAACAATTTTTCGGCCGTGCAGCTCTTTTGTTCCGGTCGTTTTTTGAATTTCATCAACATTCGAGTCGAGTACTTTTCCGGCAACCAGAAT
>JALUZN010000337.1 GCA_027011835.1 Draconibacterium sp.
TCGGAATATAATATCCTTTTTGGTTATAAGAAACGCGTTTGGTAAAACCAAACTTTGCAAACAAATTGTAGAACGGAGCAAATGTATTTTCGCCAAATGATGTTTCTTCCGTTTGATTTTTCAAAAACGCATCCAACACGCCGACGTGACTGCTCATATACAAATAAATTGAAGGAGAAAAGAAAATATTATCTTTCATTGTATTCAGTTTTACGTTTGTTCCCTTGAATTTTTCGTAAGTTCCTCTGAAAGCTCTTATTGAAGATGCCGAACCTACAAGGACTGCAGCCAAAAAAATTATCGACAATGCTTTTCTGAATTTTGCAGCTTTTGAAAATTCAATTTTATGGAAAGCATATTTCCCGATATAATACGATACAAGTAATTCCACTAAAGCAATTAACATTCCTATACGTCCGAACATAGCTAATGATTTTAAAACTGCGGCAACAAAAGGAATTGCAAGCCATAATGTTATTTTATTTTTATATGCAGAATATAGTCCGCCTAAAATAATTCCGGCATTTGCAAAAGCTTGAATATAAGGAATAACACCGGGTATTGCGTTATCTTGCCTGAAATTGTAAACCTCGTTTGCCGATAAAAAAACTTTTACGATACTTCCGTATTTGGCAATCAGAACATACCAATTTTGTAATGCGGAAAACAACCCGATAAAACCGAAAACAATTATAATACGTTTTACTAATTTTCCCTTGTCGTTAAATAATTGCAATTTAGTTGAATGTAATTTCAAATCGTTAGAAAAGTTCAAAGATTTTCTTGCAGCAAAAACAGTATAAGTGCCGAGTAAAAAAGAAAAGAATGCTATTAGTATTACAGACCAAGTACTTGTAGTAAGTGCCGGATAAGGTAAAAGTTTAAAGTTATAAAAAATTAACATCCAACTCCAAACCGTAACAAAAATTGCGAGATGGTTGAACACGCGTTTAAACAACATTTTGCTGATTAGCAAAACACTAATCCAAAATATGAAAATAAAGAGAACCATTTTTACGCTTGCAGATGAAGTTTATATAAACCAATTATTTTATCAACAATTGATTTTAATTTTTTCTCGAAAGAATTTTTTGCTTCTTCAATTTGTTGAATTCTTTCGAAGAAAAAGATTAAGTAAATACTAATAAACGCGGTAATAAAAAAAGCACCGAGAATTATAAAAGCTTTTTTGGGGCGATATTTTAATTGTGCGGGAACCGCTTTATCGACTATTTGTAATGTCGGTATGCTTTTTTGTTCTTCCACTTTGGCTTGTTCATACATAGGAAGAGTATATTCCATAATCTTGGTTTGTATTTTTACTTCGCGAAATAATCTAAAATATTCAACAACCATATCCGGCATTTTCTTAAAAGGAAACAAAACGTTGGAAGCGGAAGACAATTTATCGGAATATTTAAGTTCGTTAATTTTTTTTCTCAGCACTTTAACTTCGGAAAGTAAATCCAGATATTGCGGGGATGTTTTGCCTTTTGTTTCCTTTAACACATGCATCAATATTTCGCGTTGCGTTAATTGGGCTTCTAATTCGGCTGCGGCTTTAACGGCAACTTCCAATTGTTCCGGAACAGCAAAAATGCCGTATTTCTTTTGGAATACATACATTGAGTCTTCAGCTCTGCGTAAATCCTTTACATTTTTTTTATATCTTTTTTCAACAAATAATCTGTTCTCTCTTGCATTTTTAATACCCAATTGAATGTTCATACTGTCAACAAGGCTTACAAAATAATTTGCAATCTTTGCACCGAGCTCCGGATTTTTATTTATTACACTTACTTCAATCATTCCGAACTCGTTCGGTTCAAAAATAAAATCGTCCGCCATTTTTTTCGTCAGTTTATCATAATTTCTGTCATCAACATCGTAGTAATCGTATAAGTTAAATTTATTAACTACCTTCTCTGTTAATGTTCGGCTATTTAATAAACCAAGAATCAAATC
>JALUZN010000338.1 GCA_027011835.1 Draconibacterium sp.
ATCTTGACGAATTTTGTTATAAATTTAATCGAAGATATCACGGAGAAGCATTGTTCAACCGGCTTTTAGTGGCATGCGTGAGTTATAAAAACGAGTTTGGGTATAAATACGGATAATCATATATTTTAATTACCCCATCAACCCGAAAGTTGAATTGAGCCCAAGCTTTAACGGCTAAAAAAAGGATAGTATTGATGCAATACTATCCTTTTTGGTTTGCAGTGGAAATACCAGATTAATTTACAATGGCAGCAATAGCCGCTCCAATTAAGCTCGAATTTTCAACTTCCACAATCTCGTAATAACGTTTATTCTCTCCCGAGAGGAAATCATCTAAATATGTTTCGAACATCTTTCTGAAGTTATGCAATTTATAGAAAGTTGTTCCTTCAATGGTCATTAAAACCGGTTTTTCGGCTGTTTTTGCTTTGCCGGTTTTTAAAATTACCGCTGCCAAATTAACTGCTACCAGTTTTGCTGCGCGTTCAATTAAACCGTTAATTATTCCGGCAGCAGTTGCTTTATCCTCATCAGTTTGAAGTGCTGAATTCAGCAAATTACTATCTAGTTCAATTCCCTGAACAAATTTATTAACCACCTCGGTTGTTAGTTCGTTTAACGCTTTAATTTTTGCAGCATCAGAAAATAGTCCTTCGTCGGCAGCAGTTTTTAGCGCCGTTAAACATAGTCCTCCAAAATAGCCGCCGGCAAACATTTTTTCGAATGAATAGCGCCCCGGATTCTTTGTAGAATTATCGAAAGCGATATCGATATCGGAAGAAGTTACTCCACCAAAATTCCCCGATTCGATATTTATAATCATACTGCCATTCAAATCGAGACCATCGGTTTTTGTAATGTTTTTGTTTGCCTCAATGTAAGCCGCATTTGTTCCAGTTCCTAAAATAAATCCGATGTACGTGTCGTAGGTTTTACCTGCTGTTGCAGCTTTCCCTGCCAGAAGTGTCGAAACAGTATCATTCATTAAAACCAACTGTTTATCAGGTGTTCCCATTGCTTTTAACAGTTGCTCGCCAATAATTTCACCAATTACTTCGGGGGCTTTTACCTCTTTACTCCACTCCACCAGTTTTCCGTCTTTGTTGGGCAATATTTCGGCGGCATACGAAAAACAGAAGCCAATTTTATCAGAAACCTCTTTAAAATCGGTCATATAACCTGCCAGTGTATCGAAAAACTCCTTCTTCGAAAGCTCGGTTTCTACTGCTGGCATTTTGTCGTACCGAATATTTTCAGTCTTTAATTTCAGTTCATCATCGAAATAGACTTTAGCAATACGCAAATTTGTTCCTCCGGCATCGATAGCCACTACCGGCTGATTTGCAACGATCTCGCCTTCAGCTTCAATGTATGTTGGCAACATCAACAGCGGACTCTCTTTTCCGGCAAGTCCATCTTCCATTTCAATAATAAACAAGTCAACTAACTTTTTAATGTCTAAATTTGAAGCACTTATATTATGTGCTTCAAGAAACTGTTTTGCTTTATCCATATTTTTTATTCAATTATTTTTTCCCAAAAATAGAATTTATTTTCCGTTAAACTCTTTTATTGCGTCGAGCATTGCAATAAAATTTTCGACAGGAACACCGGCCTGCACATTATGAACCGAGTTAAAAACAAATCCACCGTTTTTCATAAAAATATCGCACGTTTTTAAAACCTGCTCGCGCACCTCTTCCGGTTTTCCAAACGGAAGAACCTGTTGCGTATCGACTCCACCACCCCAAAAAACAAGATTGTCGCCATATTTTCTTTTGAGTTTGGCGGGGTCCATTCCTGCAGCACTTATTTGTACCGGGTTAATAATGTCGAATCCGGCTTGAATAAACCCGTCCATAAAAGACTCGACAGCTCCGCACGAATGTTTAAATGTTTTCCATTCGGTATTTTGGTGAACCCAGTCGTTTATCTCTCTGTAATAAGGGAGCCACATATCGTTAAATTGCTCGGGTGCACAAAAGGTTGAATCTTGCGTTCCAAAGTCGGTTCCGCAAACAAACACTGCATCTACCTTATTTCCAACCACTTCAAAAATACGCCTCATATTTTCTTTTGCAATTTCAACCTGATGAGCAAAAATATCTTTAATATAATTGGGGCGCATAATTGTGCTCATATACCATTCGGTAACATCGCGAATTCCTTTTGGTGCTTTCAAATTTAAGCCGGGAACAAGTGCAATATCGCCAAGTGCCGTACCTCCAAAACCTGCAACAACAGCTTTTCCTGTCTCGTATTTTTTATCGACTTCAACACGCCAGTGTTCCAAATCTTCGTCCGATATTAAACTAAACTCCTCCAGATTATCTTCAACATTTAACTCCTCTTCAACAATGGGTTCCTGCCTGTTTAGTGCGTCGAAGAAATAACTTGCTTTTGGCATTTTTGCACAAGGGGCAACCGATGTATCACCCTTCGGAAACATAAGAATGTCGCCATGATTGTCGATTTTTGTATTAAAATTTACCGGCACTTCAACGCGCTGTCCCCACGGTGTTTCCCACTCTTTATACGGAGCCTGATTAAAAAACCCGAACATATTTTCTCGTCCCCATGCACCAATTACATCAATGCCAATTGCATCGATAAGCTCATCATCAACCTCGCCAAGCATTTGATAGGGTTCTAAAACCTTAACCGGACGTTCTTCCAGTCCGAAATGCCGGCGTAGTTTTTCAATGGTTTTTACATGAATACCTGTTACCGGCGTGGCACCAAAATCGACAACCACACGGTCGGGCTGGTTGTGATTTATTGTTTTTTTAAACTGCTCTTTTGAAGTCATTTTCTACAATTTAGCTATTCGTTAACCAAAATTACCCTTTACAAATATACGCAAACACTTTAACTTGCCGGAAATTACATCCACCGTTTCTCCGAGGTTTCGGCATGATAAATTAAGTAATTATAAATCTGTTTTGCCATCAATTCATCGATATACGGAATTGTGATTGTTCCTGCCGCATTCATAAGTTTTAAACTTGCAAGGGCTCTTCGTTTCTGAAAAACCGACTGCTTAAATTCAACCGACTGAATTTTAAACAACCTCATCTGTTTCCATTTATGCGAAATGGCTCCCTGCGACACACGAATTTGTTCGTTGTTTATTCTGAAATATCTCTTTTTCAGAATTAAAAAACTATAGCCGGCAGAAGCTAAAATCCAACCTGCTGCAGCTACCCAAAAAACCCATATATCATAAAAGAAAGGCACGGCTACAATTGCCGGAATCCATCCCGAAAGAATCCATAAACGCCTAAAATAGAAGTTGTTGGAATATACTTTTGGTTCGTTTACAAGCACTTCTTCGCCAAACAAATCGGCTCTTAACAGTTTAAGATGCCCGGATAAACAGCCCGGCGCATCGACCAATTGCGATTTTTTTGTTTGCTTACTTACTGCCTGTTTAAAAACCAGATGATAAATTCCGAATATCTTTTTTAACGGGCCGGTTTCCCAGTCTAACTGCTGAACTTTACTGTGCGAAATAATTACCTTTCGTTTGTTAATCAACCCCGATTCAATGCGGTACGTTTCATTCTTTTTTATCAGTTTAAAATCGAAATATTTAAACAACGTTCTGAAAAGTGAAAACAGAACCGATGCCACAAGGAAAAACAAAATAAATACAACAACAATTGTCCATCCCGAATTTGCCATATAATCAACAACTTCGTTTGAATATTCCTCGGCTTTGTTTTTAAACAAATCGGCAATATTCTGATAAATTTGGTTGCCAAACACTAAAATTATCAGCCCTGTACGCAAGTGGTTCTCACTAATTCCAATCCGGAGTAAATCGGAAGGCGAAAGCTTTAGAATTACTTTTTCATGCTCTTCGGGCAGGACTGCCTTTTCTTCCTGTTCGGCAGTTGCTTTGGGTTTTTGCAGCTGCAAAACATTTTGAAGTTCAATGGCAAACAGTTTATCGAGTGCATGAATTTTCAGCTCTTTCCCCACCGAACCTGCTGTATCTATTTCGAGCGAAACCACATTCAATAGTTGCTGAAACAGGTTCTGTTTTGTGTTTACACTCTGAATACGGTCGAGTGGAATGGATAGAATTTTTTTACGTAAATATCCTTTCTTTAAAATAAACTCATCGTTTTTCAAATAAAAAAAGAAGTTAAGGTAGTAGAGAATTGAATGTGCAACAAGCAAAACAAAAATAACCACACCCGAAAGAATCATAATCATTTCGTTCTCACGAATCTTTTCGTTTAAAAGGAGAGCCAACAGCAAAGGCCAAAATATTTTAACCGATTTTCGGATGCCCTGTACAAAAATAAGAGCCATCCCTTTTATCGACTGCCGTGTGGGTTTTGAGAGGTCGGTTTTACTCATGCCGGCTAATTTTTTCTGACAAGAAATCTTTTAATTTTCCGGCTGTTTCTTTTGGAAGTCCGGGAATAGACAAGTCGCTGGCACTGCCCCCGGCTGTATATATTTTAAGCGACGAGAGTTTAAAAATTTTGGCAAGAATTCCCTGGCTTACTTCAACATGCTGAATGCGGTTAAACGGCACCGATGTAGATGTAAAGAAAATGAGTCCGCGTTGAAAAGAGATATCGTTTTCGCGTATTAAATATCCTTTTTTGGGGAAACCAAAATAGATAATAAGGGCTGAATAGATAAGCAGAAGTGCAACAACCGAAAAAACACTACCCACAATTAAAATGGGCAAATCTTCTTCCGTCAAAATAAAAAACAGTACCGCGCCGGCAATAACAAGTAGCAAAACAAATACAAACCTGATATATAGAATTGTTTTATATTTTTTATCGAGCAGATTAAAAGAATCTTTATTAATATCGGGGATATTGTCGGGGGTAATAATTAAATTCGAAAAGTTTTCCATAATTTAAATTGTTTCTTTTAGGTCGATTTACAACCGCTGCACTCCCATTCCGCCATCCACCAAAACAACCTGCCCGGTAGAATACGGCAACATTTGTGTTGCCATGGCAGCTGCCACTTTCCCCACATCGCCGGGCATGCCCCAACGTTGCTGAATGGTTAACCCTTCAGCAAATAAACGGTCGTATTTTTCGGTTACTCCGGCAGTCATATCGGTTTTTATTATTCCCGGTTGAATTTCATAAACCGGAATATTGAACTCGCCCAAACGTGCTGCCCACAGTTTTGTCGCCATGGCAATTCCAGCTTTCGAAATACAATATTCTCCGCGATTGACCGATGCTACAGTTGCCGAAACCGACGAAACATTAATAATACATCCCCAAAACTCTGCCGATTTCTTTTTCATTTCAACCATATGATTTGCAAAAAGCTGCGTAAGAAAATAGGGCCCTTTTAAATTAATATTCAGCGTATAATCGAAACTCTCTTCGGTGGCTTCCAGAATATCTTTTCGCTCTTTTGGTGCCACTCCTGCATTATTTACCAATACATTTAACCGGCTGAATTCCGACAGTACCGTTTTATAAATCTGTTCGCGGTCGCTCTTTTGCGAAATATCGCCCTGAACATAAATAACTTTAACCCCAAAACTTTTTAATTCGGATAGAATCTGATGAACCGACTCTTCGTTTCGAACTCCGTTAATTGCAAGATTAAACCCTGCTTTTGCCAGCTCCTTTGCAATTCCAAATCCTATTCCGCGCGAGCCTCCTGTTATTAATGCTGTTTGTTTCATATTTTAAAATTTAGAATCAAGATACTAGAACCTAGAGCCAGCAACCAGAAACTAGCAACCAGTAACCAGCAACTAGCAACCAGCAACCAGGATTCGTGCTTTAACTCAATCTTGCTTCTGTGTATGAAATCTTTTATCGATGAATGTTTTTAAAATGCGCTAAATGTATTTTGAAGATTCTTATTAAATCTTTGGCACTTCGAGCCATGCCCGCTTTTTCCAACTTTCCAATCCGAGTTCTGCCAGTTGCACTCCCTTTGCCCCCTCGCGTAAATTCCACCGGAAAGGTTCATCGTTAACCACATGTTTTAAAAACAACTCCCACTGGACTTTAAAAGCATTCTCGAAATTTTCCTGCTCCGGAACTTTGCTCCATCCTTCATAAAAATTAATGGGGTTGGCAATGTCGGGATTCCACACCGGTTTTGGTGTATTTCCGTAGTGTTGAGTCCAACAGTCGCGCAGTCCGGCAACGGCCGAACCTCGTGTTCCGTCGACATGCAAAGTAAGTAAATCGTCGCGGCGCACACGGGTTACCCACGACGAATTAAAATGAGCAATTACGCCACCTTCTAACTCAAATGTTGCATAAGCAGCATCGTCGGCAGTGCATTTATAAACATCTCCATTTTCGTCAACCCGCTCGGGAATGTGTGTTGCTCCGAGGCACGAAATTGCTTTTACTTCGCCAAACAAATTATCGAGAACATACCTCCAGTGCGCCAACATATCAACAATAATTCCACCGTCATCTTCTTTTCTATAATTCCAGCTTGGTCGCTGTGCAGGTACCGAGTGCCCCTCGAAAACCCAATATCCAAATTCGCCACGCACCGAAAGAATTTTTCCAAAAAAATCGTTCTCCATTAAACGCTTTAATTTTACCAATCCCGGAAGCCAAAGTTTATCCTGAACAACACCATGTTTTACTCCCGCCTCTTCGCAAACCTGAAACAGCTCGAGAGCAGTAGCAACATCGGTTGCAACAGGTTTTTCGCAATACACATGTTTTCCGGCTTTGGCTGCAGCTTTTACAGCTCCGGCACGCCGACTGGTTGTTTGCGAATCGAAATAAATCTGATAATACGGGTCGTTCATTACCGAATCTAAATCGGTTGTCCACTTTTCAACCCCCGACATTTCGGCAAGTTTTTTTAGTTTTATCTCGTTACGGCCAACCAAAACGGGGTCGGGCATAATAAATTCGGTTGCACTTACCTGCACTCCACCCTGTTTAATAATCTCAACAATCGACCGCATTAAATGCTGGTTTGTTCCCATCCGGCCCGTAACGCCGTTCATTATAATTCCTATTTTATGTATCATCTTTTCTGAAATAACTGTTATTTTATATCTGAATCATTTCCCCTGTTCAATAAAAAATCATTCTCTAAATTGCAGTACTGTGGAACCAAAAACTGCA
>JALUZN010000339.1 GCA_027011835.1 Draconibacterium sp.
GAACGGCCTGGTCGGCCAGAAACTCATGATTTTCGCGAATTGCCCGGCGCAACATCCACATAAATGGATTAAACCACTGAAAAACAGTGAGAAACTCGAGCAACAACACATCAAAAGTGTGCCCTTGTTTTACATGTTCCAACTCATGAGCCATCATTCTGTCATTTCCCTCTTTTTTCAGAAGCGAACGACTCACAAAAATATAGTCTAAAAACGAAAACGGACTTAACTCTTTCTCAAGAACAACCAGTTTAAATCCATTATGGTACTGAACTTTATTTTTTCGAATTAGTAAAACAATCTGTCCAATCCGAAATAAAAACAGTCCTAAAAAGATAAGGACTCCTCCAACATAAATAAAAAGAATAGTTTCGGTTGAAAGGATTGCATGTTCGATGTTGCCAGAGAGATTATGACTATAAACTGTAACTGCTTCGAGTAAATTTTTATACGGTGTTACCGTAATTTCGGCAAGCATAATTTGTTTTGGCGCAAAAATCCGGAATTTAAAGAATGGAAGAGCAATGGAAAACAAAATCGCTCCTAACAAGAAAAACCGGTTGAGTTTAAAAAATGTCTCTTTACGCAAAAAGAAAACATAAATGAGAGCAAACAACGAAATACTTACACCCGACTCGAACACAAAATTTACAGCACTATTCATGGTCTCTCTTTTTCTCGTTTTTCAAATCGCGTTTTACGTCGCTAATCAACTCGTCCAAATCCGATAAACTCATGTTATCTTCTCGAGCAAAAAACGAAACCATTTCGTGAAACGAACCACTGAAATAGTTACGCATAAAATTCTTCATAAAAGTACCCGTGTACTCTTTTTTCGAAACTAGCGGAAAGTATTCATGAGTTTTACCATAAGCATTGTGCCCCACAAATCCTTTCTTTTCTAATATGCGAATAATTGTAGAAACCGTGTTGTAAGCAGGTTTCGGACTTGGCATCAGTTCAATTATATCTTTTACAAATGCTTTTTTAAGTTTCCAAAGCAGCTGCATAATCTGGTCTTCTGCTTTTGTTAATTCTTTCATTTTTTCAACTTATATATGTTTAAACAAACTGGCATAAAACTTTTGTTTACGCAAAAACTATGCCTAAAACTAATAGATTAGTTAAACAACTAAAACCTTAGGCAACTAAGGGTAAAAATTATATATTTTTGTTTTCATAGCTGTAATTTTTAAATTTTAATGAGATGGATATCCGGCACAAACATATAACTAATTTATTAGTTTTCAAACTAAAACATTAGTTTAAGTATGAATCTCATGTTCTTATCTAGTGCACGCCATGATTCTATTCACCTGTTTATCAGCATAATCCATCGTATTTAAAAGAAAATATAATTAGTACAATGGAAGACATCAATAATATTTAGTGCTAAAAAGGAGTCGATAAAAAACTAATCGATTAAATCTGCTAAGCAGTACCACTTTTATTTAACCTCATTTTTTAATTAGCTGCATCGAATCTTTATAAAAAGAAATAGACCTGATTTGTATTTATTTTATACTTTTGCACCACTTTTCTATGGGGCTGACTGGTTTTGACAGCGGGTAGAAGAGACAAGTAAGCATGTAGGGTTTTGATTGTTGACCCGTAAAAAATAATAATCACATTTATAATTGGCGAAAATAACTACGCTCTTGCTGCGTAACCGAATAAAGTAGGTTACACTTTATTCCGGTACCAGGTACCGGAACGAGACATCGCCCAGATGCTATTGCTTTGAAGCGGTCCGAACAGGCGGTGCAAGTAAATCGAAGCTAGTTGAAATGAATCTCTGGCATTTCAGCGAAACTAAAAGAGATAAGGTAATTGTTGGTGGCCCTGATCCGGCAATTATTCGAAAATCAAGTCGGGGATAAACATGTAGAAAGCTTGTAGCTTCCTCGTTTGGACGCGGGTTCGATTCCCGCCAGCTCCACTTTTTAGATTTCACCCAAAAGCTTAACTGATTATGAGAATCTGTTTACAGGTTAAATCAACCCGAGTTATGAAGTGAACCATTATAAAGTCGGGTTGGTATTAAATAAAAACAAACAAAAAGTGGCTCTTTCAAATTTACGAAAGAGCCACTTTTATTGAGTATAAGTATCATTTTAGATAATTGCCTTCATTGCCTCCATTGCTTCGCGCAATTCGGCTCCAACAATCTCCACTTCGTGATAACGAATTTCATCGTTAATATCAATCAACTCTTTATTATCAACGTGCCCGTCTTTTCCTTCGTTAAAGTTTTTGCCAATTACATTTGTATCAATTTTACCCATAAAATCGGCAAGTAACGGACGGCAGGCATGGTCGAAAAGATAACAACCGTATTCTGCAGTATCGGAAATAATACGGTTCATTTCATATAGTTTTTTCCGTGCAATAGTATTTGCAATAAGTGGAGTTTCGTGCAACGACTCGTAATATGCCGATTCGCCTTTAATTCCGGCTTCTCCCATCACTTCAAACGCAAGTTCAACGCCTGCTTTAACAAAAGCAACCATTAATACACCATTATCGAAATATTCTTGTTCGGTAATTTCCATATCGCCGGCAGGAGTTTTTTCGAATGCAGTTTCGCCGGTTTCGGCACGCCATTTTAATAAATCTTTATCGCCGGCTTTCCAGTCTTCCATCATGGTCGACGAGAAGGTTCCATCGATAATATTATCCATATGATGCTCGAAAAGCGGACGCATAATAGTTTTTAATTCGTCGGCCAGTTTATAAGCTTCAATTTTTGCAGGATTCGACAAGCGGTCCATCATATGCGTAATTCCGCCAAGTTTAAGTGCTTCGGTAATTGTCTCCCAACCATATTGAACCAGTTTTGAAGCGTAGGCAGGTTTAATTCCTTTTTCAACCATTTTGTCGAAACACAACAGCGAACCCGATTGTAATACTCCGCACAAGATTGTTTGTTCGCCCATTAAATCCGATTTTACCTCGGCAACAAACGACGAGTGTAACACACCTGCTTTATGACCACCGGTAGCCACACAATATGCTTTTGCAATATCAAGTCCGTCGCCATTCGGGTCGTTTTCGCGGTGAACGGCAATTAATGTAGGTACGCCAAAACCACGTAAAAACTCGGCTCTCACCTCCGATGCAGGAGATTTTGGAGCAACCATTATTACGGTCAGGTCTTTACGAATCTGATTTCCTTCTTCAACAATATTAAAGCCGTGCGAATACGATAGGCAAGCTCCTTTTTTCATTAACGGAACGGCTGCATTAACTACCGGAGTATGGTATTTATCGGGGGTTAAGTTGAGAACCAAATCGGCTTTCGGCACCATCTCTTCGAAAGTACCCACTTCAAATTTATTCTCAATGGCATTTTTATACGAGATATGTTTCTCCTCAATTTCAATTTCGCGAAGTGCATACGAAATATCCAGTCCGCTGTCGCGCATATTTAAACCCTGCGCAAGTCCTTGAGCACCACAGCCCAAAACAACTATTTTTTTACCTTCTAACTTTTTAACTCCATCGGCAAATTCCGAATCGTCCATAAAATCGCATTTTCCCAATTGCTCTAACTGAAGACGCAATGGAAGTGTGTTGAAATAATTTCCCATTTTTTTATTATTTAAATTGATATCTGTTTTATTTTTTTCTCACATTATCCGAACCGTAAAAAACGGTTTTAATATATTTTACAAAGCAATAAAATATAGTTTAGAAAATGGAGTAAAAATACTTCTATTTTAGGTAATTTTCGTGGATTTAACAATTCGCAGCAATTTCTAAACTAAATAACTTATATAATAACCAGTAAATTAAGTATTGTAAACAATTGTTAATTTACCCGATTTTTAAATTTGTCCCGATCGATATTGCAAAGGCGAAATACCTGTTTCGCGCTTAAAAAATTTCGAAAAATAACTCTGGTCAGGAAAATTTAACCGCGCGGCAATTTCGGCTACAGTTAAATTTGTATGAACCAGTAACCGTTTAATTTCGAGTACCTGTTTCGCTTTTATTATTTGCAGCGATGTTTTTCCGGTTAGCTGTGTAACCGTTTGCGTAAGATGATTCGCCGTAATACGAAGAATATCGGCATACTCGCTTACCGTTAAATTATTATGGTAATTTTCTTCGACAAGCTGCAAGAATTTTTTCACAAGAATGTGTCCCTTCCCTTTGTTTAAGCTACTTTCTCCGCTTTTATATAATGTTGCACTGGTTGTTAAAATCAGGTCGAGAACAGAGCGAAGCAACTCGATTGAGTAGTTGCTGCCTTTTTGTATCTCTTCCACTCCCCGTTTAAACAGGCTTTCAAGAAAATTAACATCGGCAGCAGACTGTAAATACAAAGGTGGATTGTCTTGCTGAACGGTAAAAAAGAACGGAAACTCGATTAATCTGTTTTGATTGGTTTTGTTAATAAGATAAAACTCGGCTGTAAAAATAAATATGAATCCCTCTATATCGTTCGAGAAATCGATTTTATGTGCCTGTCCCGGCGACATAAAAAAAATGCACGGTGGTTTTATCTCATATTTGTTGCTGTCGATAACATGAAACCCCGCTCCTTTTGAGAGATACAGGACTTCGAAAAAGTCGTGCCGGTGCGGATATTCAACACTAAAATGGCGGTTGGCATCGAACGGTTCAACCTGAAAGAGTTGACGCTCCTCACCCGAATCGGTAAAACTTTGCAGACTATAAACCGGAATATGTTCTGATTTCGATTTCATAAAATTGTTCGTCAGGCGAAAATATAAATTATTAGCTATTTTTATGCCGATGAAAAGAGAGAAGATTTATAAATTTGATGATTTTCAAAGGAATACCGGTTTGTATTCGAGAAACTCTTCTTTAGTGAAATCGATAAAAACAGAAAAGCGATGTGGTTTGAGCATATCCAAAACTCAAATTAAGCTAACCCTATTTTTAATACTGCTGGTACTGCAAATTGTTTTTGGGGGTGGAAATTTGTTTGCAAATAATCCTGATAAATTAAAAAAAACAGGGTTTCATTCAACACAAACAACCAATCGACATCTTACTTTTAAAACAGATTCAACAAAGAGCTACAGTTTTAATGAAAGGAATAAAAAGCAAGGATTAAAACCTTACATCGCTCCTACCCTGCTAATTTCGGCCGGCACGGCCCTCCACTTCTCAACCAATACAAAAGAGAATTTTCAAGATTGGGTGCAAAGCAATTTTGCTTATTCGGGCAGTGCCGACGATTACCTGCGTTACGCTCCTCTTGCTGCCGTTTACTCGTTGAATTTATTCGGTGTAAAAGGAAAGAACAATTTTGGAAATCGCACAGCACTGGCTCTTAAAAGCCTTTTATTGAATGACTTAATTGTATCGGGATTAAAACGGTGGAGCAACGAAACCCGGCCAAATGGCGATGCTCATTCGTTTCCTTCGGGGCACACTTCGGTGGCTTTTGCAATGGCGCATTTTATGCACAAAGAGTATGGCGATTTAAGTGTGTGGTACAGCATTGGTGCATACAGTTGTGCCACTGCTGTTGGCGTAATGCGCGTGGCAAAAAATGCGCACTGGATTTCGGATGTTGTGGCAGGTGCCGGAATTGGGATTTTATCGACCGAGCTGGTTTATCTTACACACCTTTATAAATGGGACTGCAATCACATAAAAAATTTCGATATTTTTCCGTTTAAAGTGGGCAAACAAAAAGGAATTACAATGGTGTATAATTTTTAAATAATTACCGTTTAATTTTATAGAACGGTAAGTATGGCGACACTTTTCCTCTCGAACGCTTGCGTTTTGCTCCTCTGTTGTTTTGCATGCTGTTTTTATTACGAACAGGTTTTGGCCTGGCAGGCTTATTAATTAGTAAGGCAATTCCGGCCGACATAGAAAAGGAGTGAATTTTTGTTGGTTTAAAAAGTGCTTCAAAATTATCGGTTAACGCAAACAGCTGAAAATATTGTGTCTCCCACTGCATTCCAAACCCAAAAGTAAACGATGAAGTTCCGTACATATTTATATTCTCGAAAAACGATAATTCTCTAACCCCTTGTAGCACATTAAACGAGAGGATATTTAAGTATGAATTATTATAAAATGCCGACTGATTGGTAAACCCAAACGAAAGGTTCTTATACACATCGTAACGGTATTGCAGTGTAAGTCTGGGAGTTAGTACGTGTCCTGTTTTTACTGTATCAACAACCGGACGATATAAAAAAGCGTAATCGTCTTTTGTATCGACAATTAATTTATAAGGGTCTATATAACCTTCGGAATTGGGATACTCTATGTATTTATAGATTTCATCATCATCGTTAGAAAAAACATAGCTGGTATCTTGCGAGAAATCTAATGTTGTATGTCTGAACCAGATTGCGCCTAAATTGGTAACACTGGCAGAAAACCAGCTTCGGTCGCTAAAGTTAAATGTTGCTCCAATATCAATTCCGAGCCCCGGATTGTTGTAATTTTTCATGTATTTCCGAAAAGCATTTTCACTGTTTACCGCCAAAACAAGATTCTCCTCGCTTAAATAAAAAATAACTGGCAATTCCATTTTCCCCGCTCCTCTATGTCGTAATTCAACCTGGTCGCCCGACTTGGTATAATCAATACCGTAATTCCAATCTTTTATATCGGTAAATGCAGCCCCAAACAGCAATTTTCCTCTTATGCCAAGGGTTATTTTTTCGTTGTAGTTAAATGAATAACCCACAGAAAACTCGCGGTATCCGGCACCTGAATACTTAATCTTTTTGGCATTATAAGTGTAGAATGAAGCCGGCGAATTTACTCCTTCTTCAAAGTCTTTTTTTATTAAATTAAATCGTAGCGACGACTCCAGTTTCTCTTCATACGAGAAACTCATACGTCCGTTAGAAACCGGAATATCGACATAGATTACAGGAACAGCTGCCTGGTCTTTTATAAAATACTCCGATTCGCCTCCTCTGCTCCGGTAGAGTTTATCGAAATCGAAAGCAGGATTATTTTCATCGTCGGAATACAGTAAATCGTCGATTTTAAAGCTGCTGTTGTTGCCCAAACGGGCACCGGCAAATCCTAAAACAGAAACAACAATGGCATCGTCGTTACGCATATACGACGGATTTAATAATCGTGAATGGAAATTATCCTGAAGCATAAACAGTGAGCCCGACACTTGCGAATACACTTTTTCGGACAGAAAAAAGGTAAGCACAATCAGAGGTGTAATTAACTTTACAATAAATATCTTTTTTTGCTCCATCTGATTTATAAACTCACTTTTTTGCAAATTGTTATTTGGAAACTCAAATCCCATAAATTTTCAGAAGCCAAATCTACAAAAAACCGTTTAAACAGAATAGGTTTAATTTCGTCAGATTTAATTACTTTTGGCGGCAGTAAAAACGGAGCTTAGATTTTTTTTAAAATGATTTCAGAAAAGAAAACAGACGAAAAACGCTGGCATGTAGTTTATACACGTTCGCGGGCCGAGAAAAAGGTGTTTGCCGAGCTTACCCGAAAAGGAATTGAATGTTTTCTTCCGTTGCAAAAAAAGTTAAGACAGTGGAAAGACCGGAAAAAATGGGTTGAAATGCCGTTAATCTCAGGCTACTGTTTTGTCGCTGTTTCAAGAAAAGAGTACGATGCTGTTTTGCACACCGACAATGTTGTTTGTTACGTAACATTCGAAGGCAGAGCTGCGGTTATTCCTGAAAAACAAATTGTTTTTTTAAAACAACTTTTAAAACAGAATGATATTGAAATTACGGTTTCGAAAGAAAGTTTTAAACCGGGCAAAAAGGTGGAAGTTATTGAAGGGCCGCTAATGGGTTTGCAAGGCGAACTGGTTGAAACCCGGGGGAAAGATAAATTTATTCTTCGTATTACAGAAATAGAAAATACATTTTCCGTTGAGATTCCTGCATCGCATTTAACATTTATCCCCGAATAAAACATAAGATTGCTTTGCTGGGTTTTCAATAAATTCAGGAAGCTAAACCGTATATGGTTTTCTCATTTTGCGAATAAAAAGTTGGTTGGCTTCAACATCGTTAACAACCTCACCTTTCTCAGGGTTCCACGTTATTTTTCTGTGGGTGCGAATAGCAATGTCGGCCATATGACTGATTGTATCGGAAAGTATAGCTTCGTCAAGTGGATTGGTCTCCTTGGTTTTTCCGGAAACAACATCGATAAACATATTTCCCATACGATTCTCCTCGCTTAAAATATATCCCCTTTTATTTTTAGGAAAACTATTCAATTTTGTATTTAGCTCAGGAATATTCGATTCGGCAGTTGTTCTTCCCATCGAAATCCATCCTTTCGAACCATAAAATGTTGTTCCATTTCCCTCCTTTAATTTGCGGTTTTTCAACATGCCTTTTTTCATTGCAACTTCGGTACTAACAAACCAAAGCTCAATCCCCGAATCGTACTCATAATTTACATCCCACCTTTTTATGTTGTTATACATACCTCCGGGTTTCCAAAAATTGCCCGTACCTTCGCAACTGTACGTTCCACTTGTTTTATCTTTTAAAGCCCAAATCATAATATCGAGCGGATGAGCACCCCACCCTCCTAAAAACCCAATGCTGTAATCGTACTGAAACCACGAACTGTTGTTTGTAACTCGCTCGGGGCAATATGAATTCAACGGTGCCGGTCCAGTCCATAAATCGAAATCAAAATTATTGGGAACCGGTTCCTCATGACACACCGGCGATTTTACCGGATTGAATCCGGAAGCCCACACTTCCACACGTTCAATTTCGCCAATTAGTCCCTCTTTAATCATATTTACTCCCAATTGCAAATGCCGCATCGAACGCTGTTGTGTTCCATAATGAAAACGCACATCGTTAGCTTTCAGCTCCTTTTCGAGTATTTTATAATTCGGATAACTCAACCCTAACGGTTTAGCCAGCATAATGTGTTTACCGGCACGTGCAGCTTTAATTGCTGCCGGAACATGCCAGTGGTCGGGTGTTGTAATGTGCACTGCATCAATATCATCGCGTTCCAATACCTCTTCGAAGTTTAAGTACGACTTACATTTGGGAGCCGCAAAACCACGCTTTTTATAAGTAGCATTAATGTAGTTAGCAGAAGCATCGCGACGCTGTTGAAACGGGTCGCAGGTTGCCACCGAATAAGACGAATTAAATGCTACAAAATAATGTTTCATCTCTTCCTGCCCTCGCGAACCAACTCCAATATGAGCAATTTGTAAAAGGTCGTTATAGCTTTTCCCTCCGGCACACGAATGTAAAATTGTGGGTGCTAAAATTATGCCGGCAGCTCCGGCACTGGTTTTCGAAAGAAAACTTCTTCTATTTATTTTTCTCATCTTATTGTCATTCGTTTTCAATAGATTAAATAAAAAAGAGATTACTGATATTGTAATTTATACACTAAAGTAATATTTATGTCTTAATTTGAAACCATATTAAAAAAAGATACATTCGTTTTTGCTTTTATTTTTGTTCTTTTGCATTAAACAAAATGGTTTAAAAATGAAAAAAATCCTCTCTTATATACTGTCGCCCGTGTATTTGTTGCTGTTTGGATTGGTGTTGGGTATTTTTCATCCTATACAAATAGTATGTAGGTGGATTGGCGGGTATCAACTACGGAAAAAATCGGTTGATATTATGAACTATATTTTGGTATATGGATTAACAATTTTAGGTTCGCGCATTCGTTTTAAAGGTTTTGGGCAACTTCCTCAAAACCGGCCGCTTATTATTGTTTCGAATCATCAAAGCACTTTCGACATTCCTCCAATTGTGTGGGGTTTTCGGAAACATCACCCAAAATTTGTATCTAAAATTGAGTTAGAAAAAGGAATACCAAGTATTTCGTACAATTTACGTTATGGCGGTTCGGCTTTAATCGACCGGAAAAATCCACGCCAGGCGGTTGTTGAAATTATGAAACTGGGGAAACATATTGAAAAAGAGAATTACAGTGCCAGTATTTTTCCTGAAGGCACACGAAGTAAAAACGGAAAAGTAAAACGATTTCAACATGCAGGAATTGCATCGTTATTAAAATATGCACCATCGGCGCTGCTTGTTCCTTTTGTAATTGATGGAAACAGCAAACTTATGGAGAATGGTTATTTTCCTCTCTCGGTTGGCACAAAATTAACCTACACGGTTCTTCCGGCAATCGACCCGGCAGGGCGCGACCCCAAAGAGCTTACAAAAGAAATTGAACAAAAAATAAAAGAGGAATTGGGACAAATTGATTGAGCAGACAAATTACTTTCTAACAAAACAATGAAACAAGCGGTCAACAAAGAACAAAAGAATGGTTGCTTGTTACTCGTTACTGGTTCTTGGTTCTAAAAAACAAACAAAATGAAAAGGCTTTATCTTATACCGGTATTTGCAATAGCTGCTCTGCAACTTTGGGCACAGCCGTTCCGTTATTCGCAAATCGTATTCGATAGAGCCGACACATTAAAAAACATTGAATATGCCACGGCCCCCTGGTTAAACAACCTTATTGCAATTGCTGCCGAATATAATGTGCACGACGGTGAGACGATAACAGAAATGCGCCCGCTTTTTATGGATATTTTTACACCTCATAACGACACAGTAGTAAAACGTCCGGCCATTATTTTTGCTCACTCGGGAGCTTTTATGCTGGGCTCGCGACAAAACGATGATATGGTTGCTCTCTGCGATTCGTTTGCAAGGCGCGGCTATGTTACGGCAACAATCGATTATCGGCTGGGAATGGGTGCTCAGGTAAGTCGTTTCTTCGGAATTATTACCCATGTTGAAGTTACTGAGTACAATGCAAACAGAGCTGCATACAGGGCATTACAAGACAGCCGTGCAGCCATTCGTTTTTTAAAACACAATGCAAACAATTTTGGAATAGACACAACAAAAATTTATATGGTTGGAAGCAGTGCCGGAGCATTTATTTCGCTGGCAAACATCTATCTCGACAAGAAAAATGAGCTACCAGCCGACGTTTTTACAGCGCCAACTCTAGGCAGTTTAGATTCGTTCGGCGTTCAAGGTTACAGTCCAAAAGCCGATGCAATTGTTTCGCTTTGGGGGGCTATTCAGAATACAACAATTATTGAAAACGACACAACTCCCATATTATTGGTGCATGGCAAAGCCGATAATATTGTACCGTTCGACAAAGGAATTCCGATGGACGGAATGATTGACCCCAACCCGTTTTACAGCTTAACAATGCCCGAAACGTATGGAAGTTTTTGTATAGATACAGCTCTAACGAACCACAAATCGTTTCACGAAACCTATTTTGTTGAGAACCAAAAACATGAGTTTTACGGTGTGGTAACAGGTAATTTCCCCGAGGAAGGGCCAAATGAATATTGGGATACCATTCAAAATAAAATTGGCACTTTTTTGTTTAACCGGTTTAAACCCAATGCAGAATTTAATATTCAGTCCAACAATTTAACCGTTTTATTAACCTCACTTTCTACCGGTAATTTTAATTCGGAATGGGATTTAGGAGATGGCGGTTTACTATACGGGAACACTGTTTCTTATACTTTCCCCGCTCAAGGAATTTACCACATAAAACATACTGTTTGCAACAGCAATATGGCTTGCGACACTTTGTCGAAATCTGTTTCTGTTGGGAATGTAGTTTCAGCACCGACATTTAACCAAAAAGAGATAACCGTTTATCCAAATCCCGTTCGAAACAAAATACATATCGATGGAATTACGGAATTTCAGGCAACCCTTTTCGATATAATGGGAAGAGAAAAAGTTTCAGTTCGAAAACCGGCACAAAACACAATTGATGTTAGTGATATTCAAGCGGGAATTTATATCTTGGAGATAGAAAAAAACGGCATAAAATTTCACCGAAAAATAGTAAAACGAAACTTAAATTAATCTCAAAATGAAAACGTTATTGTTTTTATTAATAGCAGTCGCTGCAATAATATTTGCAGGCTGCTCAGGCAATTCGAACAAGCAGGGAAATGAAAAAAAAGAGTTATTACCGCAACCCAATATTGTTTTAATTTTAGGCGACGACATTGGCTATTCCGATATTGGTCCATTTGGCTCTGAAATAGAAACGCCAAATCTCGACCGTTTGGCCAACGAAGGAATAAGGATTACCAATTTTTATAATATGGCAAAATGCGAACCTTCGCGTTCAACACTCTTTTCAGGACAATATACTGGTGGCGCAAATTCAGTAAATTTTGCAGAAATTTTAAAAAATAACGGTTACTACACCATTCACTCGGGAAAAGAACATTGGATGCGATGGGCACCCGACCGTGTTTTTGCAAAGAATGTTTTCGATAAATCGTTAACATTTAAAGCAATGAGTGAATTTTTTGAGCCACCATCGGGAAGGTTTAAGAACCCGTTTATTTTTAATGGCGACACCATAAATTCGGTAAAAAATATTTATCACGAAAAGGAGCCGTTTTATAAAACCGATGCACTTACCGACAATGCTTTAAAGTGGCTCGACAAACCGGTTAAAAACAGACAACCGTTTTTTCTGTTTTTGGGATACGGAGCTGCACACTACCCTTTACAGGCACGCCCCGAAGATATTGCAAAATACAGAGGAAAATATAAAATCGGCTGGGATAAAATTCGTGAAGCACGTTTTGAAAAATTGAAAAAACTCGGAATTCTTTCGAAGGAGACAAAACTAAGTCCGCCAACATCGAACATTAATAAATTTAGAGGTCATAAAAAAGATTATCCCGAAATAAGAGAAAAAATACCACTCTACCGCCCGTGGGAAAGTTTAACGGAAAAAGAGAAAGACGACCTCGATTTGGAGATGTCTGTTTTTGCGGCAATGGTCGACCGAATGGATCAGAACATTGGTCGTGTTTTAAACTACCTCGACAATAATGGAATTGCCAACAACACCATTGTAATATACTTGTCGGATAATGGCTCGTGCCCCTACGACAGTAACCGCGATTTTGATTATCCGCCGGGAGTTGCCGAAGGTTTCCGCAGTTTATGTGCCGGCTGGGCAAACGCAGGAAATACGCCTTTTAAATATTTTAAACAGTACGGACACGAAGGCGGCGCATTAACCCATTTTATTTTACGCTGGCCAAAACAGGTAGCTCCGGCGCAAATAACACACCAAACCGGGCATATTATCGATATTGCTCCTACCCTCCTCGAAGCGACAAATATTGAGTATCCCGGAAAAATGGATAATATAATGCCGCAACCTCTAGAAGGCAGTTCGTTAATGCCAATTTTAAACGGCAAAGAGCGGGAAGAACCGGAGTTTTACATTTCGGGCTGGAGCGAACGTTTTCGAATGTTCAGACAAAAAGAGTGGAAAATTGTTAAGTTGAATAACGAAGCCTGGGAGCTGTACAACTTAAAAGACGATCCTACGGAAATAACTAATTTAGCCAAACAATATCCCAATAAAGTAATGGAGATGGAAAATGCTTACCGGGCAAAACAAGCAGAATTAAAAACCGCAGCGCAATAAAATAGTTTCAAGTTGCAGCTATTCGTCGGTGGTAAACATCTCGGGGTACTTTCCTTGAACACCTTTTTCCCGGTAAAACTTTTTCATTCTGGCGATGTCTTTTTTACTGTCGTTGGTTAACTCAAATTTTTGGCCTATCGAAATCTCTTTTTTGCCCCAGTCGAACCATCCCAAATAAACCGGAACATTTAATTCGGTTGCAAGAATATGAAATCCGGCTTTCCACTTTTTTGTTCGTTTACGTGTTCCTTCGGGAGTGAGCGCAAGATGTAAATGCTCCCGCTCTTGAAACAAACGCATGGTTTGCCTGATAACATTAACTCCTTTCGAGCGGTCGATTGGAATACCACCTGCCCATTTTAACAGACCGCCAATCGGGAAAAAAAAGAACTCTTTTTTTATTAATATACTGGCTTTGCCACCCACCGAAGTATAAAAAAGCCACGATATAACAAAATCCCATGCACTGGTATGCGGAATGCCAATAATAATACACTGTTTTTCAGGAGCAACTCCACCCACCGTTTTCCATCCTAAAAGTTTTAATATAAACCTTGTAAATCTTTTCATTTCTAATCAATAATTTTAAACTGAAAATTTGCAGCATGTGCATATTTCTTTAGTAACTGAACAGCAAAATCTGTTGCTTCTTTAATTTGCAAAGCTTTATCGAATCCTACTATTATCATTAAAAAACGTTTTGTTTGTAGGTTTACCGAAGTACGCACCGAGTCGCTGGTAGGTGTTCCAAAAGCACCTGTTTTATCGCGAAAAACGGGTAGATTTTCAATATTTAAAGCTCCCCTTCCAATTCCCCGGTAGGGTTCGTTATTTTCGCCTATTCCAAAAATTATATCGCCATTAATTTTATCAGGATCGTAACCTCCAATCGAAAAACCGGTTGAAATCGATACCAGATTTAATAAATCAACCACATTATTTATCTGATAAATTTCGTATTGCTTAACAGTCCGCCTTAAAAGTGCTTCGGCCGAAAGTCGGTAGCGAGCAGGGTCTTTCCCGCACGCCCTGTACGCCCTTCGCGATGCTGAAATTGCAGGAATCCGGCTTATCTCTCCAACCTTTAGTTTCAATGACAATTCGTTAATTTTATTTTGAATTTCATCCCAAAGTTCGTTGTTTTTCTCTTCCGGTTGAACATCGCACTCAATGCACGACAGATTAATATGGGGCACCTTCTCTTTTAAGACAGTTGAAACGGTAATATCTTGCATTAACTCTTATTTAAAACTTATTTAAAACGAACATCTCTTTTTCTATATGGAAAAGTTATTACATTTATACTTTAAAATTTCACTATTTATTTCAATAGTTCATTATGCTCTTTGTATAATGCTGATAATTAGATATATGTATAAAACTAAAATAGTCATAAAAATGGGTCGATTTCAACAATTTTGTATCTTGTATCATAACGTTAACCCCATAAAAGGAGATTCTTTTAAATAAATAAAATGGTCTGTTAAACTAAAAAATCAAAACTAAATAAAATGAAAAGAAAACTTAGCTTATTCCTCGTAATTTTATCAATCTCGTTAAATATTTCAGCAAAAAAATACATTGTATTTTATTTAGGCGGGCAGTCGAATATGGATGGCCACGGAACAGTAAGCGAATTGCCAAAAGAGTTAAACCTGCCTGTTAACGGAGTTTACATTTTTCACGGCAACTCAACAAAAGATACTTTTGAAGTGGGTGGTCAGGGTATTTGGGAAGTATTAAAACCGGGGCACGGTGCCAGTCATTCGGCAACTTTTCAGAAAAATAATCTTTCGAATGAATTTGGACTTGAGCTTACTTTTGCCACCGAAATGCAAAAGTTGTATCCCAATTCTAATATTGCATTAATTAAATACAGCCGGGGCGGCACTTCAATTCATAAAGATGCTGCCGGGCCGTTTGGCTGCTGGGAGCCCGATTTTACCGTTGGAACAGGAGTAAATCAGTACGACCATTTTTTAGCAACCGTACGAAATGCGTATGCAGTACACGACATTGATGGCGATGGCGAAGACGATGAACTAATTCCGGCAGGAATTTTATGGATGCAGGGCGAAAGCGATGCAGGAAAAGCAGAGTGGGCAAACCAGTATGCTGCCAACTTAAAGCGGTTGATGGATTTAATACGGGCGGCATTTCGTACCGACGATCTTCCGGTGGTTGTGGGTAGAATCTCCGATTCGGGAAATTCGCCAACCGGTAAAGTATGGAAATACGGAAGAGAAATTCGATGGCAGCAGGCAAAATTTGTTAGCCGCGACCAAAATGCTGCACTGGTTACCTCAACCGATAATTACGACTATTCTGACCCGTATCATTACGATTCGAAAGGGTATATTGATTTGGGAAAACAATTCGCTAAAAAAATGAGTTTATTGCTCGGGTTTTAGTAACCTACTTCTATACTCTTACTTGTTTTTTGTTTGCTATTTATTACTTGTTGAATAACAATTATCAATCTGTAAAAATTTAAAGAATTCACATAAGTTCTAAAATTATGATACGCAAGATTATTAATTTTTATAAAGAAGGTTTTTTATCGATGGAAGTTGGTAAAAAGCTTTGGATGATTATTGGGATTAAGCTATTTATACTATTTATCGTTTTAAAACTATTCTTTTTTCAAGATTTCTTGTCGAGTAAATTCGATAATAATAAAGCTAAAGGTGATTATGTTTTGGAAGAACTTACCAATTTAAACAAATAAAATATGGAACATATTGATTTTTCATTAATCGATTGGTCGCGAGCACAATTTGCTTTAACAGCACTGTATCACTGGATATTTGTGCCATTAACACTTGGTCTTTCTTTTATTATTGCAATAATGGAAAGCTTGTATGTAAAAACAGGAAATCCGGAATGGAAACGTATTACAAAATATTGGATGACCCTGTTCGGAATTAACTTTGCTATTGGTGTGGCAACGGGAATTATTCTTGAATTTGAGTTTGGAACAAACTGGAGCAACTACTCGTGGTTTGTAGGCGATATTTTTGGGGCTCCATTGGCAATTGAAGGAATAATGGCCTTTTTTATGGAAAGCACTTTTATTGCCATTATGTTTTTTGGCTGGAACAAAGTGAGTAAGAAATTCCATTTGCTTTCGTCGTGGTTAGTTGCTATCGGCTCAAATTTATCGGCTTTATGGATTTTAGTTGCCAACGGCTGGATGCAAAATCCATTAGGCATGCACTTTAATCCTGACACGGCACGTAACGAAATGGGCGATTTTTGGGAGGTACTCTTCTCCCCTGTCGCAGTAAATAAGTTTTTACATACCATAACTTCGGGTTATGTACTTGCATCTATTTTTGTAATCGGAATTTCGGCCTGGTATGTGCTTAAAAAACGCCACGTAAATTTAGCCAAACGCAGTATGGTGGTAGCAGCTACTTTCGGGTTAATAGCCTCGCTCTATTTAGTTTTTACCGGCGATGGCTCGGCAAAACAGGTGGCTAAACATCAGCCAATGAAATTGGCCGCCATGGAAGGACTGTATTATGGCAGCGACAATGCACCGCTGGTTGCCATTGGAATTTTAGAAGATACAAAAAAGCCTTACGAAGAAGATTTTTTGATGGATTTACCAATTCCGGGCGGCTTATCGTTTTTGGCTTTTGGCAATATGAATGCGTTTGTGCCGGGAATTCACGACTTGGTTCATGGAAATAAAGAGCATGGAATTATTTCATATAATGAAAAAATTGAAATGGGGAAAAAAGCTATTGATGCTTTGGCCGCCTATAAAACGTTAAAAAAAGAGAATAAAACAGATGAAGCTGCAACACAACTTAAAATATTTGAGGATAATTTTAAATATTTTGGTTACGGCTATTATTTTGGACATAATCCACACGAATTAATTCCACCGGTAAAACTTAGTTTTTACGCATTTCATACTATGGTTGGGCTAGGTACATACTTTATACTATTCTTTGCTCTTATCTTATACTTCAATTTAAAAAATAAAATTGAAGACAAGCGCTTGATTTTGCATTTGGCAGTTTGGACAATTCCTCTGGCTTACATAGCACAAGAGGCAGGGTGGATAGTTGCCGAAGTAGGTCGCCAACCCTGGGTTATCCAAG
>JALUZN010000340.1 GCA_027011835.1 Draconibacterium sp.
GAGCAATGTAATTATTACTTTCTTTTTATTTCTGGCAGTATTTACAGCTTTACTTATAGCCGAAATAAAAATCCTGCTGGCACAAATAAAAAAAGGGCCCGAAAAATTAATCGAATCATCAACTAAAAACTAAGGAGGACAAAATTATGTTTGAAAATTTATCATTATTACAATTACAACAGTATTGGTGGATAATTATGTCTTTATTGGGAGCGTTGCTGGTATTTCTGCTTTTTGTACAAGGGGGACAAACAATGATTTACCGTTTGGGAAAAACCGAAACCGAACGAAAAATGATTGTCAACTCGTTAGGAAGAAAATGGGAGTTAACATTTTCAACGTTGGTGGTATTTGGAGGTGCATTTTTTGCATCATTTCCGCTTTTTTACTCCACAAGTTTTGGTGGAGCTTATTGGGTTTGGATGATTATTCTGTTTGCGTTTATTATTCAGGCAGTATCGTATGAATATCGTACAAAAGCAAGCAATTTTCTGGGCAAGAAAACCTACGAAACATTTTTATTTCTAAACGGATTAATTGCTACCGTATTTTTAGGAACAGCCGTTGCTACATTCTTTACAGGCTCTGCTTTCTCTGTTGACAAAATGAATTTATTAGATTTAACATCAGGTAAAATGCCAATTATTTCGTCATGGCAAAATCCGGCTTATGGATTAGAGGCGATTTGGAACACCAATCAATTGGCATTTTTAACCAATCTGTCTTTAGGATTGGCTGTGTTTTTTCTGGCAAGTTTAACTGCCAATTTATATTTTATGAATAATATTGATGATGAAACACTTTTTGAACGAAACAAAACTTGTTTAATGCGAAATGCCGGAGCATTTTTATTGTTCTTCTCGTTCTTTATTTTTCGGTTGATGGTTATCGATGGCTATGCTGTTAATCCTGAAACCAAAGAAGTTTTTTTGGAACCTTACAAATACCTACACAACTTTTTAGATATGCCAATTGTGTTAATCTTATTTTTGGTTGGTGTTGTTTTAGTGCTTCTCGGTATTTATAAAGCTCTGTTTAAAGAGGCTAAAAATGGAATCTGGTTTACAGGAACGGGGATTGTCTTAACGGTTCTATCGCTGTTTTTTATTGCAGGATTTAACCATACCGCTTTTTATCCATCGAGTTTCGATTTACAGTCTTCCTTAACCATTGAAAATAGTTCGTCGAGCTATTATACGCTAACTGCCATGAGCTATGTTTCTCTAATGGTGCCTTTTGTTGTTGCGTATATTTGGATAGTTTGGAAAGCTATGGATAAGGAGAAAATTACGGCAAAAGAGGTTGAAGAAGATTCTCATATGTATTAAAAATTTAAAAAACTATGTTATCACAAATTATATTATTGTTTTCGTGGCCTGTGCTTATTTATGTAAGCTATCGGGGGGTAATCTTTCTTATCGAAAAACTGGAGAAACGAATATCTGATTAATAAAAAAGGTTGAAACTGTTAAACTACTAAGACAGCTGAGTAAAACGACTCAATCTCATGGCGAATTAAAAGGAATAGCAACGACAAGAGATTTGTTTGGATTAATTTTAAAAGTTGTAGAAATACACGTTTGAGCTTACATTCTCCGTATGTAAAAAACCTTATTTTAGCAGATAAACTGACATCTTTCTTTAACAATACTCCGTTAAATTTTTGTTTCTCGCAAAGCCGCAAAGTCCTGATTTTTAGCAAATTACAATAACTGCCTTATGCTTTGTAATTATCTGTCTATGAGGTGTTTATAAAAATGCACCGAACCATTACTTTAAAGGCTCTGCTATTAATTGATAAATTAAGATTAATAAGGGTTGATGCTACTTGTTAGCAAAACTGACTACTAAGTTTAAAACCTAAAAATCAGGTATTTACCATTTCTGCTTAATCGGTTCTCACTTCATTCTCTACAAGAACTAAAATTGACAAAAGGTTACGAGCAGCGCTCAATCATCCCGGAATAATTCTCAATTACTATTGCAAAAAAAACGTCGCCTGATTCCTCAGACGACGTTTTACTTAAGTTTTTCTTGTATTACTTTATCAGTTCAACGCTTCGTTTTACAAATCTATCGAGGTCGGCTCCCTTTAACATTCCGTTTGCAAGAAGTGCCAAATCGACCAGTTGTTTTGCAAGTTTATTTTTCTTTCCAAAATCAGAAAGTTTCGACCGTTTTGCTTCTTCAACTTTGGCCAACTCGCTTTTTAATGATTCCAGTTTTTCTTTATCGGCTTGTGGTACTTCCTCCTCTTTTTTACCCTCTTTTGCTTTTTCAAGTTCCGAAATTTCAGCTTTTTTACTTGTTATTTCGGCAGCAAATTTTTCGAGCTGTTTTGCAAGTCGTTTATCTTTTGCAGCAACAATTTTTTTCACCAACGGATGTTCAATATTAACAACCAGATTAAGGCTTTCAGGCAGGTCGCCATACATATTCATTCCGCCCTGCGCCTGACTCATATCTTTCATCCGACGCATAAATTCGCTGCGGGTAATTACCATTGGTGCTCCGCTTTCACCTAAATCCTGAAAATCGACAAGGAAATTAAACTCTTTATCAACCGGGCAAATTGCCTGAAAAACAGGAGATAACTCTTCTTTCTCTTCAAACGAAAGCTCTTTTTTACTACTCTCCTCTTTTTTAATTAAATTCTCAACAACATCAGAATCAACGCGTACAAAACGTTTATCGCTATATTTTTGCTCGAGTTTATTAATTAAATGCGGAGCTAATACATCGTCGAGAATCAACACATCGTATCCTTTATTTTTCGCCTCTTCAACAAATGTAAATTGCTCTTCGAGGTTAGTTGTATATAAATAGATGGTGTTTTTATCTTTGTCGGTCTGATTTTCTTTTACAAGTTGCTCGTACTCTTCCCATGTAAAATACTTATTTTCAGTATTTTTCATCATAAAGAATTTCATGGCCCGGTCGTAAAACTTCTCTTCGGTGAGCATTCCGTATTCAATAAAAATCTTCAAATCGTCCCACTTCTTTTCAAAATCGTCGCGGTTCTCTTTAAAAATATCGTGTAAACGATCGGCTACTTTTTTATTAATGTGACTGCTGATTTTTTTCACATTCGAATCACTTTGTAAATACGACCGCGAAACATTTAAGGGAATATCGGGCGAATCGATAACACCGTGCAACATGGTTAAAAACTCAGGTACAATTCCTTCAACCGAATCGGTTACAAAGACCTGATTGCTGTACAACTGAATTTTATTTTTCTGAATTTCGAAGTTGTTTTTAATTTTCGGGAAGTAAAGAATTCCGGTTAAATTAAATGGATAATCTACATTTAAATGAATATGGAAAAGTGGCTCCTCGCCCATTGGATAAAGCTGATGGTAGAAATTTTTGTAGTCCTCCTCTTTTAAATCGACAGGTGCTTTTGTCCAGGCCGGAGCAACATCGTTTATCTGATTGTCTTCTTCTGTCTCTACTTCTTTCCCGTCTTTCCACTCTTTTTTCTTACCGTAAATTACCGGAATTGGTAAAAACTTGCAATACTTATCAAGAATTTCCGAAACTTTTGAGTCTTCAAGAAATCCCTTTTCATCGTCGCTGATGTGCATCACAATATCGGTTCCAACACTCTCTTTTTCAACTTCTTCCAAAGTAAATTCAGGCGAACCATCGCAACTCCATTTTACTGCTTTAGCTCCCTCTTTATACGACTTCGAGATTACATCAACCTTTTCGGAAACCATAAACGAGCTGTAAAAGCCCAATCCGAAATGGCCAATAATCGCGTTTGCATCGTCTTTATACTTATCTAAAAAATCGTTTGCTCCCGAAAATGCAATTTGGTTAATGTATTTATCAATCTCTTCGGCTGTCATTCCAATTCCATTATCGGAAACCGTAATGGTTTTTGCTTTCTCGTCTAAACTTACTCTAACTTTTGCATTGCTTACATCGCCTTTGTATTCGCCTTTCGATGCCAATGTTTTCAGCTTTTGAGTAGCATCAACCGCATTCGAAACAATCTCACGTAAAAAGATATCGTGATCAGAATAAAGAAATTTTTTAATGATTGGGAATAAGTTTTCTGTAGTTACTCCAATTTTACCTTTTTGCATTTTTATCTAATTT
>JALUZN010000341.1 GCA_027011835.1 Draconibacterium sp.
TTTGCAGAAATGCACTGTTTAGCTGACTTATTCCGCTTACCCCGAGTGCATAAACCTGCCCGGTTGTTTGGCGTGTACAATATCCCTGAAAGTTCCGGCTCAGGTTTTTATCTTTTAATGCAATTGCCAGTTCGTCGTTGGGTTTTGCAAAGTGGTCTAATCCAATCGAAACGTATTTATTGTCCGTAAATTTCGAAAACGCCATCTCGAAAATCTCGGTTTTCAACCCTGCCTCGGGAAGCGCGTATTTTTCTAGAATTTTCTGATGTGGTTTAACCCACGGCACGTGTGCATACGAAAAAAGTGCAATCCTGTCGGCTGAAATTGCTATAGCTTTGTCGATTGTTTTACTAAAGCTTTCAACGGTTTGCAGGGGCAGCCCGTAAACAAAATCGAGATTAACAGGAATGTTTTTGCTTTGCAGGTATTTTACAATCTCGTTAATTTCGATATTTGGTAACGCGCGATTTACCGCATTCAAAACCTTAACTTCAAAATCCTGAACGCCCAAACTTATACGATTAAATTTCATCCCGGCCAGCTCGTCTATATATTCATAGGTGAGATGGGCAGGATGGCACTCCATTGCAATTTCAAGGTTGTCGATAAATTCAAAATTATCGAAAAATAGCTGCATCAAACTTTTAATTTGTCCGACGCTTAAATAATCGGGAGTTCCGCCACCCCAATGAATTTGCGATATTTTGCGGTTTGGCGACAGGTGGTTTTGATACAGCAGTATTTCCTGTTTTAAATCGTCGACATAATTTTGAATAACATTTTTGTCGTGGGTAATATGTGTGTTGCAACCGCAATACGAACAGAGTTGAGAACAAAACGGAATATGCAGGTAAAACGAAATGTTTTCTGGTTGTTGGTTGTTCGAATCATCGATGCTTTTTACAGCTTCTAAATATTGAAATTTTCCGGTAAAAAAGTTTGCCGGCGGATAACTTGTATATCGAGGTGTGGGGACATTGTATTTTTTTAGTAAGTCTTTATCAATCAACATTTTTTTCGATTTTAAATGAATATAAAACGGGAAAGAAAATAAATACCAGAGTTGCCAAAACAGTTTCAATAATAAACAAACCCTGATAACTAAAGTTATGGGCAATTTTTCCGCTAAGAATTGCGAGTATAATACTTCCGAGGTGTGTTAAAACAATTTGAATTGTAAAGTCGGTGCCTTCTCTTCCTTTGCGAATACTGTCCATTGCAATGGTGTAAACCGAAACGGAATTTAACCCGTAAACACTCCACGTTAAAAGCAGTGCAGGGATTAGAAGATAGTTTGTGAGCGGGAAGAAACTTATGGTAACAAAGTAAATTGCAACCAATAATCCGAAAAAGAGAAACAACCACACCGCTTTAAATTTGCCCAGTTTTTTAATAATAAAACCGGCCAGCAGTGCCGACACAAAACCAGCCGATGCACCATAAATTCCCGAATAAACCCCGATTTGTGTCATCGTATAACCCAAATCGACCATCCACGGTTTTAGCATTGTCAGTGTTCCAATAACTCCCGAATAGAAAAAGAAAAGTAGCAAAACATGTTTCAGAATTCCCTTTTGATAGAAAAAAAGATAGAGGTCTTTTGCCGAAATCCGCTTACTGTTTACTGTCTCCTTTTTTATATCTTTTTCATGAAAAACAAGGGGGACGAGTGCAAGCAAAACAAATCCTGCCAACCCAAACATCAGTAGTTTCCACCCGTACAACGAATAAATTACCAATAAAACACCACTACCAATTACAGTCCCTAAAAAACTTCCACCCGACTGCATTGAGTTGCCAATACTGCGGTCTTCTTTTTTTAGAATAAAAATTGCAAAAGCATCGGTGGCAATATCCTGCGTTGCCGATGCCGTAAACGCAAAAATTAAAAATACGATTATCAGTTTAAAATCAACTGCCAGGTCGAAAAAACCGATGGCAACAAT
>JALUZN010000342.1 GCA_027011835.1 Draconibacterium sp.
GGCTTTATATTGATTGTGTTGCAATGTCATGTTATTTTAAAATAATTAAACCGCAAAGATGAAATTATTTTTTAATCCACCTACTTTTCAAGGTGATCCGTGATCCCAAATAAACTTAGAAAAACGGGCATAAAAAAACCTCTCCAATTTTTTGGAGAGGTTTATCTATATCGTAATTTTCTTTTACAACGAACTAACTTTAACAGCTAATTTTGATTTTAAATTTGCTGCTTTGTTTTTATGAATGACATTGATTTTTGCCAATTTATCAATCATAGAAACTACTTTCGGATACAATGTTTCTGCCTCCGCTTTGTCGGTAGTATTGCGCAGAGCCTTAATTGCATTACGTGTTGTTTTTGCGTAATACTTGTTATGAACTCTTCTTTTTTCGTTCTGACGTATTCTTTTTAAAGCTGACTTGTGATGTGCCATTTTATTGTCTTTTTTTTTAAATTGGTAGCCCGTAGGGGATTCGAACCCCTGCTACCAGGATGAAAACCTGGCGTCCTAACCCCTAGACGAACGGGCCAATCTATATTCCCTTATTTTTAGGGACTGCAAAAATACTTCATTTTTGTAATCCGCCAAACTTTTTTTAAGGTTTTTTTGTTTCGCTCCAACCTTTTTCGTTAAATAGGCTGTTTTCTTAATTAAGCGGTGCAAAGAAAATGATGTTTTTTGATTCTGCAAATCAATCTCGAATAAATTGATAAAAAACTTAATTTTCTTAACGAAGCTCAAAGTTTTTACCTAAATATACCCGTCGAACATCTTCGTCTGCAGCAAGTTCTTCGGCAGTTCCTGCTTTTAAAATTTTACCTTCGAAAAGCAGATACGAACGGTCGGTAATAGAAAGAGTTTCGTGTACATTGTGGTCGGTAATAAGTACACCAATATTTTTCTCTTTGAGTTTAACAACAATTTGCTGTATATCTTCAACTGCAATTGGGTCGACACCGGCAAAAGGCTCGTCGAGTAAAATAAATTTTGGGTCGATGGCTAGTGCACGAGCAATTTCTGTTCTTCGCCGTTCTCCACCCGAAAGCTGAATGCCTTTACTTTTTCGAATATGTTCGAGCCCAAACTCATCGATAAGTGTCTCAAGTTTTTCTTTCTGATACTCTTTCGAATAGTTGGTCATTTCCAACACTGCTTTTATGTTGTCCTCGATACTAAGATTACGAAATACCGATGCCTCCTGAGCCAGATAACCAATTCCTTTTTTTGCCCGTTTATAAACCGGTAATTTTGTTATCTCTTCATCATCAAGGAAAATGTGCCCCGAAAAAGGTCGAACAAGTCCCACAATCATATAAAACGATGTGGTTTTACCCGCTCCGTTTGGTCCGAGCAGCCCCACAATTTCACCTTGACTTACATCGAAACTAACCCCTTTTACAACGGTTCGCTTCCGGTATTTCTTTACTATTTTTTCGGCTCGAAGAATCATCTACTTAAATAACGTTAATTTCTTTCTATATTATAACTCATCCATCTCTTTTTCACGATTTTTAACTACGCTACGCGAAATTACTATTCCAATTTCATACAAAATAACCAATGGGAAACAGACCATTAATTGACTAAAAACATCGGGAGGCGTAATAATTGCCGAAAGAAGCAACATAACAACATATGCATGTTTTCGGTACGATTTCATGAATTCAGGAGTAAGAATTCCCACCTTACTGAGAAAGTATGAAAATATAGGGAGTAGAAAAACAACTCCGGCAGCTAGTGTGATTGATGTAACCGACCCAATATACGATCGCAAATTAATCATATTCTCAACATCGCTACTAACCTGATAGGTTCCTAAAAAATGAATGGAGAGAGGAACGATTAAAAAATAACCAAATAACACACCCAATAAAAACAATAACGAGGTAAAAAAAACGGCTCCTCCGGCATGCTTCTTCTCTTTTTCGTATAATGCAGGTTTAATAAATCTCCAAAATTCGTAAAAAACAACAGGCGATGCAATTATAAAACCTGCAATTATCGAAACTAAAATATGTGTCGAAAACTGCCCGGCAATATTAATACTTTGCATTTTTAGTGGAACCTGATTAATTTTTATCGCCTCCGAGCCAATCAGATCTCCCAATTTCGAGAACATTCTGTTTGTCCAGAATTCAGGCAGGCGCGGACGTAGTATAATCGTATCGAAAATAAACGACTTTAGTACAAATGCCGCAATCGCAAAAATAAATATTGCTGCCGCCGATCTCACAATATGCCATCGTAATTCTTCTAAATGATCTAAAAACGACATTTCGGTCGCATTCGGTTTATCCCCCTTTTTCTTTGTTGTTTGCTCTTCCCGGGTAGTATCTTCGCTCATGAAAATCAATTTTTTTTTGAAAAAACTTCACAAATATAGTACTTATTAATATATACTCAATTCATGTTGCTTTTCTCCCCGTCAATTCTACTTAAGATTAATATTTATTATAAAAATCATTAAAACCTATTGTCATTTAACTTACTTTTAATAATTTAGAATTTACTTTTCATAAAATATGAGGGATTAATTATGAAGGTGTTTAAAGGAAAAGGTAAATTTCGAGAGAGACATAATGGCCTCATTGAACTAATGTTCAATGGCCTGAAAGACACTTTCGAAGAATCAATCCCAATGTAAATCGGGAGCAGGTTTGGATTTGCGACTTTAAACAACTTCGGTACTACAAATTGAATATAATTAGGGTTTTAAAAAGAATAAAATGAATAATCTTTCACTAAAAGAAAGTTTGCAACACTTTTTCGGGTTCGACCGTTTTAAAGGTCAACAAGAGGAGGCGATAAAAAGTGTTATGGACGGAAAGAATACTTTTGTTTTAATGCCAACAGGAGGAGGAAAATCGTTAATTTACCAATTGCCGGCATTAATGCTCGATGGTACAGCAATTGTTATTTCGCCATTAATTGCATTAATGAAAAACCAGGTCGATGCAATTAGAGGTGCGCAGGAGGAGGATAATGTGGCTCACTTCTTAAATTCATCGTTATCGAAAGCAGCCATACAAGAGGTAAAAACCGATGTACTAAACGGGAAAACAAAATTACTATATGTTGCTCCAGAGTCGCTTACAAAAGAGGACAATATCGAGTTTCTGAAAAAAATAAAAATTTCGTTTTATGCCATCGACGAGGCACATTGCATTTCGGAGTGGGGGCACGATTTCCGCCCCGAATACAGGCGAATAAGACCGATAATTGAGGAGATTGGTCACTCGCCGGTTGTGGCATTAACAGCAACAGCAACGGCAAAAGTTCAACACGACATTCAGAAAAACCTTGGAATTCTTAATGCTCAGGTTTTTAAAGCTTCGTTTAATCGCGAGAATTTATATTACGAAGTTCGCCCGAAAGTAAAACCCGAAAATCAAATTATTAAATTCATTAAGCAGAACGAAGGGAAATCGGGAATTATCTATTGCCTGAGTCGTAAAAAGGTGGAAGAGATTGCCGAAACACTTATTGTAAATGGCATAAAAGCTTTGGGATACCATGCTGGAATGGATGCTGCCACACGGTCGGCAAATCAAGATAAATTTTTGATGGAAGAGGTAGATGTAATTGTAGCAACCATCGCATTTGGCATGGGAATCGACAAACCCGACGTACGATTTGTTATTCACTACGATATACCCAAAAGCCTTGAAGGCTATTATCAGGAAACCGGACGTGCAGGTCGCGATGGGGGTGAAGGGAAATGCATTACTTTTTATAGTTATAAAGATATTCAGAAACTCGAGAAATTTATGCATGGCAAACCGGTTGCCGAACAGGAAATTGGAAAGCAACTGCTACTCGACACCGTATCGTATGCCGAATCGGCCATTTGCCGACGTATAATTCTATTGCACTATTTTGGCGAAAAATACGAACAGGGAAATTGTGGAAACTGCGACAATTGTTTAAATCCGAAAGAGCAAATTGAAGCAAAAGATGAAGTTGTTCTTGCCATAAAAGCAATACTCGAAGTAAACGAAAAATACAAAGGCGACCACATTGCCAATATTTTAATTGGAAATAAATCGGCAGCAATAAAATCGTTTAAACATTACGAAAATAAATATTTTGGTAAAGGCAAAGACCACGACGAACGGTTTTGGAATGCTGTCTTCCGCCAGTCGATGGTGGCCGGAATACTAAATAAAGACATTGAAAACTACGGCCTTTTAAAAGTAACACAAAAAGGGCACGACTTTTTGGCCAATCCGGTTAGTTTTATGTTGGTAAAGAACCACGAATATGAAGAAGAGGATGACTCCGCAGGCGGAGGAGGAGCACCGTCGGGCGGCTCGAGTGGCGACCCACAACTGTTTTCTATGTTAAAAGACTTACGTAAAAAAGTTGCCAGAAAACACAATCTTCCACCTTTCGTTATTTTCCAGGATCCTTCGTTGGCCGATATGTCAATTCAATACCCAATATCTACCGAAGAACTTCAGCACATTCAAGGTGTGGGGCAAGGGAAAGCTCGAAGATACGGGAAAGAGTTTGTGGCATTAATAAAAAGGTATGTTGATGATAACGAAATTGAACGCCCCGAAGATTTAATTGTAAAAACGGTTGCAAACAAATCGAAGTTAAAAGTCTACATCATTCAAAGTATCGACAGAAAAATTTCGTTTGAAGACATTGCCAACTCAAAAGGGATTGAAATTTTAGAATTAATTAACGAAGTTGAAGCAATTGTAAACTCGGGAACACGACTTAATATCGACTATTACATTAATGATGTTTTAGACGAAGATCATCAGGAAGAGGTATTCGACTATTTTAGAGAGGCCGAAACCGATTCGGTTCAGGATGCGTTGGACGAACTTGGCGAAGACGAATATTCGGAAGAAGATATTCGCCTGATGCGTATTAAATTTTTCTCCGATTTGGGAAATTGATTAAGCATTTTACTGTACAGTATATTAAGAGTCATTTGTTGGCTCTTTTTTTATGCACATATATGTTGTAGAAATTATTACTTTTGCACCGATTTTTTTGATAACAATTTGAAAAACAAAAATATGACAGATTATAAAGTTGCCGATATAACATTGGCAGATTTTGGGCGAAAAGAGTTGGATATTGCAGAAAAAGAGATGCCGGGACTAATGTCGATTCGGAAAAAGTTTGGCCCGTCGAAACCATTAAAAGGAGCACGCATAACGGGAAGTCTACACATGACCATTCAAACCGCAGTTTTAATTGAAACACTGGTTGAGTTGGGTGCCGATGTGCGTTGGGCAAGTTGCAATATATTCTCGACACAAGATCATGCCGCCGCTGCCATTGCCGCTGCAGGAGTACCGGTTTTTGCATGGAAAGGCGAAACACTCGAAGAGTACTGGTGGTGCACAAAGCAGGCACTAAGTTTCCCAGGCGGAAAAGGGCCGCAACTTATTGTTGACGACGGAGGCGATGCAACACTTCTTATTCATAAAGGATATGCTGCAGAGAACGACGCAACGGTTTTAGATGTTGAACCGGAGAGCGAAGAGGAGGGCGAAATTCTAAAACTATTGAAGAGCACACTCGCCGAAGATAATCAAAAATGGCACCGTACAGTTGCTGAGTGGAAAGGTGTTTCGGAGGAGACAACAACCGGAGTACACCGTTTGTATCAAATGTTCGACAAGGGAGAATTGCTTGTTCCGGCAATTAATGTAAACGACTCGGTAACAAAATCGAAATTCGATAACTTATACGGATGTCGTGAATCGTTGGCCGATGGAATTAAGAGAGCAACCGATGTAATGATTGCCGGTAAAGTTGTTGTTGTTGCCGGATACGGCGATGTTGGTAAAGGATGCGCCCACTCGATGCGAAGTTACGGAGCTCGTGTAATTGTTACCGAAATAGACCCTATTTGTGCACTGCAGGCAGCCATGGAAGGGTTCGAAGTAAAAACAATGGAAGACGCACTTTCTGAAGGAAATATTTACGTAACAACTACCGGAAACAAAGACATTATTACGGCCAAACATATGGCTGAAATGAAAGACCAGGCGATTGTTTGTAACATCGGCCATTTCGACAACGAAATTCAGGTAGCTGAATTAGAAAACTGGCCAAATATTAAAAAGAAAAATATTAAACCACAGGTCGATAAATATGTTTACGAAGATGGTCACAGTATTTTTCTACTCGCCGAAGGACGTTTGGTAAACCTCGGTTGTGCTACCGGACACCCCTCGTTTGTAATGAGTAATTCGTTTACAAACCAAAGTTTGGCACAAATCGATTTATGGCAAAACGACTATGAAGTTGGCGTTTTTACCCTTTCGAAAAAGCTCGACGAGGAGGTAGCCCGTTTGCACCTCGAGCAGTTGGGAGTTAAACTTACAACACTTTCCGACGACCAGGCCAAATACCTTGGCGTGCCTAAAGAAGGACCTTTTAAACCGGAACACTACAGGTATTAAGTTGTTATTACCAATTTATACTCAACTCAAATAGCTTTTCGTGAGTTAAGTATACAAAAGAGGATTCAAAAAAAACTGAGTCCTCTTTTTTTTGATTTTCTACTAATAAACCCTAATTTTGAAATGAACAGAAAAATGAACAACCTTAATTATCACAATACAACCTTTAATAACATCAAAAAAATAATGTCATGAAACGTATCTTACTCCCTTTAACCTTATTGTTTATTTTAACATCATTCGCTCATTCTACTCCTTGGATTTATACACTTAATCAGGCCAAGATATTTGCCAAAGCAAATAACAAACTTATATTAATCGATTTTTATGCTCACTGGTGTGGCCCATGCAAAAAAATGGATGAAGAGACCTGGTTAGATGATGAAGTTTTACAACAACTTGACCGTGTTGTTGCCGCAAAAATAAATGTTGACAACAATCGTTCGGTTGCCGCATCTTATGGAATTAAATCAATTCCTTCACTTTTTATTACTGATGCATGGGGCAATATTCTCTACCAAGAAAAAGGTTATAAAACAAAAAGTCAAATTTTAAAATTGCTTTCCGAAATACCTGACAATACAAAAGAAATATACAACGAAATGCGTTTCTTGGAAAACAACAAAAAAGATCCGGTATTAATTACAAATGTTGCTATCAGCTATCAAAAAGCAGCGTTGCCACTTTCAGGAAAAATAAGAAGCATATTTTTACGATCAAGTAATTCGTATTTGCGAACAGCAAAAAAATATTTCAAGAAAGACAAGAATTCTATCGCGATTGAACATTCCGACCTATTAAGAAATTACAACGACATAATTGGAGGGCATCCAAATTCAGCAGTTAAAACTATCGAAAAAAAAGGAGTTGAGAAGTTCAAAAAAGAAAATACAAACTTTGCATTATTCGTTTTAATTCAGGGATTATTACAAAAAAAAGAGATGGAGAATGCAAAAAAGTACTTTGAGATATTAAAAGAGAAAAATAAAAGCAACTTGTATGTTGAAGAGTTACAAAAAAATTATACAGAAGAATTACGATAATCGTCAACCCTCAATAAAGAAGGATGATTGCGAATCGGACTTGAATCGCAACAACACACTCATTTTCCTCCTCCCCACTCCGCGCTTAAGTAAAGTCTGCTAACAAATAGTTAAACATTTCAATAATTCCTATCCTGATTTCATACTGAAGCCATTAAACTAATTATTGCAAGTTCTCGTAACCATTTTTAATATTCAGATCTTAGCCTGAATTAACAATTCATTCATAGAAAAACTAAATTAACTGAAGACAATTAGGAGACAATTCGGTTTGAGCTGACACTTTTCTTCCCTATCTTTAAAACCTGCAATACAGACCTAATTTTAAAGTTATGATTTCAATACAAAATAATCTGGGGCTTTATACCGACTTTTACGAATTAACTATGGCGCAGGGCTATTTTCTGCAAGGGAAAAAAGATGAAAAAGCCACATTCGATTATTTTTTCAGAACTAACCCATACAAAGGCGGATTTACGGTTTTTGCAGGATTACAGGATTTTCTCGACTTAATCGCAAATTTTACTTTTAGCGAAAGCGACATTGAATATCTTCGCGGGCAAGGGTTAAAAAACAATTTTTTAAACTATTTAAAAGAGTTTACTTTTTCGGGAGATATTTTTAGTGTACCCGAGGGCGAAATAGTTTTCCCAAACGAACCGATTTTAAGAGTTGAAGGAGATATTATTGAATGCCAGCTTATAGAAAGTATGCTGCTTAATATTCTAAATTTCGAATCGTTAATTGCCACAAAAGCATTTAGGATTAAACTGATTTCGGGCGAAACAACCTTTTCCGATTTTGGATTACGACGGGCTCAAGGATTTGGTGCTCTGCACGCCAGCCGGGCTGCAATTATCGGTGGTGCCTCTTCAACATCGAATGTTCTTGCAGGTAAACAATTCGATGTGCCAATTACCGGAACACAGGCCCACAGCTGGATTTTAAGTTTCGACAATGAACTCGAGGCATTTCGGGCTTTTGCCGAAGTAAATCCGGGGAATACAGTTCTATTGGTCGATACATTTAACACACTGAAAACAGGTGTTCCGAATGCCATAAAAGTGGCCAAAGAGATGGAACAAAAAGGGCAGCAACTAAAAGCAATCAGGCTCGATAGCGGTGATTTGGCATACCTGAGTAAAAATGCGCGTAAAATGCTCGACAATGCCGGACTCGGTTATGTGAAAATTGTTGCATCGAACCAGCTAAACGAGTTTGTTGTAAAAAGTCTTTTGCACGACCAAAATGCCCCCATCGACGCATTTGGAATTGGTACGGAACTAATTACCGGGAAGAGCGATGCAGCTCTCGATGGAGTGTATAAACTGGCAGTTTTAAATAATCGGCCAAAAATGAAATTCTCGGAAAACATTGAAAAAGTTACGCTGCCCGGCAAAAAACAGTTGATTCGCTATTTCGATGAAAATGGAAAATTCTTTCGCGATGGAATTTTATGCTCCGACGAAAATCCTGACAACATCCAAACCATTTTTCATCCTGTTTATCCCGAAAAAAACACCAATGTTTCGAATCTGAAAAAGCAGTTGCTTACACAAAAAGTTATGGCCAACGGAACAACACTTTTAAAACAAACAAATCCGCTTATTATCCACAACCACCTGGAAGAGCGGGCGAAACAGCTACCACAAGAACACAAACGTTTTATCAGTCCGCATATTTACAAAACAGGAATTTCGAAAAAACTAATGGAAACTCGGAACCAACTGGCAAGAGAACAAAAACCGCGATAGAACAAGAAAACTAAAAACTACCAACGTTTTTTGGGTGAATACAAATTATACTTTTATGAACGACATTATCCGACCACGATTAATTCTCGACAAAGAGATTTGTTTAAACAACATAAAAAATATGGCGCGAAAAGCGGCTGAATACAAATTAAAATTCAGGCCACATTTTAAGACTCATCAGTCGGCAGAGATTGGCGAATGGTTCCGGCTTTTCGGGGTCGATACAATTACTGTTTCGTCGGTGCAAATGGCCGAATATTTTGAAACAAACGGATGGAACGATATTACCATTGCTTTTTCGGTTAATGTTCGGGAGATCGAAAATATTAACCGGCTGGCGGCCAACATAAAACTAAATGTTCTGGTCGAGAACAAGGAGGCTGCCGCTGCTCTTGCCGGTAGTTTGTCGCACAAACTGGGGGTTTATATAAAAATAGATACCGGCGGCCACCGCACCGGAATTTCCTCGTCGAAAACAGGTTCAATCAACTCTATCCTTAAACAGTTGAAAGGGAATAGCAAAATTACATTTAAAGGGTTTTTAACTCATGCCGGACACACCTATTCGGCAAAATCGATAAACGAGATTTTTAGTCGGCACTTCGATACAGTTCTTCAACTGAAAGCACTGAAACAGAAATATAAAAAAGAGTTTCCCAATATTGAAGTTAGCATTGGCGACACACCTTCAGCATCGATTTGTACTACCTTCGACGGCATTGATGAAATTCGACCGGGGAATTTTATTTTTTACGATTTAATGCAGTACAACCTTGGGGTTTGTTCGCTCGACGATATTGCCGTAAAAATGGCTTGTCCGGTTGTTGCGAAACATCCCTCGCGAAACGAAGTAGTTATTTATGGCGGTGCTGTTCACTTCTCGAAAGAGGCCATTACAAATATAAACGGGAAAAATATTTACGGACGAATTTTAAATCCTCAAAACCACACAAAAGAGTTGTTGCCACCGCTAAATTACGTGTCGAAACTTTCGCAGGAACACGGTATTTTAAAGGTAACACACAATCAGTTAAAAGATTTTACCATTGGTAATTTTGTTGAAATTATTCCTGTTCATTCGTGTTTAACTGCCGATGTTATGGGGCATTATAGAACCACAACAGGCAAAACAATTTCGATGATGCCAAAATATTAATACCAATTACCGGGGTTCAATAAAACGACTTCGCCTATTTTTCAGGAATATTCTCAAGCGTTGCAACCAAAAAGTCCCAGAATTTCTGAACAGTTCCAATATTCACTTTTTCGTCGGGAGAGTGAGGAAAACGGATGGTCGGACCAAACGAAATCATATCCCAGTGAGGATAAGTGCCTCCGAGAATTCCACATTCCAATCCGGCATGAATTGCTTTTATTTCCGGAATTTTTCCAAACTTTTTGTTGTAAATTCCCTGCATGGTTTTTAAAATTGGCGAATCCATATTGGGTTTCCATCCCGGATATGCGCCACTAAAAACAACTTCTGCTCCTGCCAGTTCAAAAACAGCTTTAATACGAGCAGCCAGTTCTGCCCGCGCCGAATCTACCGAACTGCGCATTAAACTTGCACAAGTAATTGTCTTTGTTTCAGAATCCGACTTTACAATTGCCAAATTCGTTGATGTTTCAACCATTCCTTCCATACTGTTACTCATTCGAATAACTCCGTTTGGGCACGCAATTACGGCAGCGGTTAAATTGGTTTGTGTGGTTGTATCGATTACCACTCCGGGTAAATCTGTCTCCTCAAGAGTTATTTTTAATTCCGGCTCGGTTGCTGAAAGCTCGTTTTTTACATCGGTGGTAATTTTATCGACCAATGCTTTAAATTCGGCAACTTTCGTTTTATCGACAGCAACTACGCCAAAAGTTTCGCGTGGAATTGCATTTCGCAAACTACCACCGTTAATATGTGCCAATTTCACCCCCAAATTTTGGGCTGCATATAAAATGCGAAAGAAAATTTTATTCGAATTTCCTCTGCCAAGAGGAATGTCAATTCCCGAATGACCGCCTTTTAAACCTGTAACATTGAGGTTCATTCCAACAAACCCTTCCGGAATTTTCTCTTCAGAATAAGAGAATGTAATGGTTGCATCTTCGCCACCGGCACACCCCACATACAGTTCGCCCTCATCTTCCGAGTCGAGATTAATAAGAATATCTCCGTCTAAAACACCCGCTTTCAATCCGTTTGCGCCATCCATTCCGGTCTCTTCGGTGGCAGTTAAAAGCGCTTCCACCGGTCCGTGTTTTAATGTTTTCGATGCCAAAACAGCCATAGCCGCCGCCACTCCAATTCCATTATCGGCTCCCAAAGTGGTCCCATTTGCTGTAACCCAGTCGCCATCGACAAAAGCCTCAATCGGGTCGGTTTCGAAATTATGATTCTTGTCGCTATTTTTTTGCGGAACCATATCGAGGTGCCCTTGCAAAATAACCCCTTTCCGGTTTTCCATTCCTGGTGTTGCCGGCTTTTTAATGATCACATTTCCGGCTTCATCCTTCAATGTTTCAAAACCTAAGCTTTTGCCAAAATTTACTGCCCACTCCTCAATTTTATCTTCGTGTTTCGAGGGGCGTGGAATTTGGAGCATTTCGTTAAAAACACTCCAAACCTCTTTGGGTTGAATATCTTTTATCTGAGTCATAACAGGTGTTTAAAAAATTCAGAATAACAATTAATGAATACCTTTCATTGCTTTGTTAAGCAGCGGAGAAAGAATTACCAAAAGAATTCCCGACCCCAACATTACCATCATAATAAACGGATAGAGTGAGAAGTCGAACTTATTAAGAATTCCCTCGAGCATTCCTGCCAGGTAGTTGCCTGCTGCAAAACTTGCCATCCAAAGTCCCATAACCACCGAAACCAGTTTCGCAGGTGCCAGTTTTGTAATCATCGATAACCCAATTGGCGAAAGCATTAACTCGCCTAAAGTTAAAAGCACATAAACCGATACCAGCCATAACGGAGAAACCAAATTGCCGCCCTGTGCCAGGTCAGAGGCTTTCGACATAACAAAGAATGCCAGTGCGCCAAAAAACAGACCAAGAGCAAATTTCAAGGGAGTTCGCGGGTTCCAGCCTTTTTTATCGAGCCACAACCACATAATTGAGTAGAGCGAAGCAAAAACCAGGATGGAAAACGAATTTACGTTTTGAAACCAGGTAGCCGGCATCTCCCAACCAAACATCATCCGGTTTGTATTTTCTTTGGCAAACAAACTAAAGGTTCCGCCGGCCTGTTCGAATCCGGCCCAAAAAACAATATTAAATATTGCCAGAATAATTATTACTCCCATTCTACTCCATTCGCTTGTTCCCTTTGTTCCTTTAAAAATAGTGTACGACAAGCCAATAAATATTGCAGCAAAACCGCCATAAGTAATAACCGATTTAATAATTTCGGGCAACAATCCCCAAATGTAAATAAGGGCAAAAATACCAAAAACCAACCCTATAACGTAAATAAAAATTGTTCTCCAGTCGCCACCATCTAAAACATATTTATCGGCTGCTGTCTTTGGCGGAAGTCCGTGGTGTTCAAGTGTACGTTCTTTTGCTTTCAGCCATAAAATTCCTAAAATCATACCAACGCCAGCAGCAAGAAATCCGTAACCCCATTCAATATTTTCTCCCAGTCCGCCGGCAATAAAAGTTCCGAGGATAGCACCTAAATTAATCCCAAGATAAAAGATATTAAAAGCCGAATCTTTCATCGGGTCGTTATCGTCGTAGAAATTACCTATAACGGTTGATATATTTGGTTTAAAGAAACCGTTTCCAATAATTAAGACCCCTAATCCGAAGTTAAAAAGAAACTGTCGCGAGTCGGTACTATGCTGTGTAGATTGGTAAAGCAGAGCACTCGATGCAAGAAGAAATTGCCCGATTGCCATTACAAGCCCGCCAATATAAACGGTTTTTCGTTGCCCGAGTAACTTGTCCGAAACCCAACCTCCAAGAATTGGTGTTAAATAAACCAGCCCGGTAAAAATGGCGTAAATTTCTAACGATGCTTCGCGGTCTAGCCCAAAACCTCCGTTTACCAGTTCGGCAGTTAAATACAGTGTTAACAGCGCCCGCATTCCATAGTAACTGAAACGTTCCCACATTTCGGTTGCAAAAAGAGTTGACAGCCCCATTGGGTGCCCAAAAAACTTTTTTTCTTTTGTCATAACTATAATTCTTTTATGTCTTTCTGAAATTAAAATTCACTCTCTAAATTCCTATTTTAAGCTTCAAATTAAAGCCCGATAAGTCTATTTTTTTGGAATTGCTAAAAGTAAAAAAAATTGTAAGAGATAAAAATGACAGATAAAAAAAGGGTTGACTTTGCAGCCACCCCTTTGTATCATTTTATCGTTTATAAACCGATTTAATTGCTCCGGTTTCGGTATTGTATTTTACCATATAACCTCCGTCAACAATTTTTTCGGGTAGCGGAGCAACCACGCCAAATTGTGCAATTGGGAAACGAGCTGTTGCAACGGTATTCAGCTCGTTAACAATACGTACGGTTGTTGTTGCAGGAATTCGGTAATAGAGACCGCTTTCCCCGGCATCCGGATTTTCCGATTTTGCCAACTCGGAAAACTTATCAATCATTCCGTCCTCCACGTCAAACTCTATCATAACCGGCTTCCCTGAAAGGTCGTCAGCCGGAACAATTCCATTTTCGTTGGAGATACGAAATACAACTTCGCCATTCTTAGTTATCTCTTTTGGAATAAAATTGAATGTGAAAATATCGTTTTTCCGAACGGTACGCCCAACAAACAGACTGAGGTAATTCTTTTCAATCCTTTTCAACTCCTCTAAACTCACTTTATAAGCTTCGCCGTCGGGGTGAAATTCATCCATCATTCCGGCCACCATATCAAATCGGTTAATCCGGCAGTCGAGAACTCGTTTAGCAGCTTCGGCCGCTTTTTTATCGGTACTAACACGTACCGGCTGAAATCCGTTTGTCGAATCGCCGGGTGTATAAAACGGCGTGTCGGTAAAATAGTCGAACGAAAAATCATCGGCAGCGTCTGCAGTTTCAATAATTTTATTTGTTTTCAGTGTAATCGGTTGTTCGGTAGAATTTGGCACATTAATTCCCGCAATTCGACCGTCGGAAGTAAGTGAAACTTTTAATGCTGCATCGCCAACCGCCTTATAAACCTGGTTGGGGTCGGGTTCCACAAACGATGTAATTCTAACCTCGGTAATTGTCCACTTTGTTTCCGCTTTAGTTTTTGCATTTTTTATTCCCAATAGTTGGTTGGCATACCCGGCATACGGCCCGGGTACAAAGGTCTCTTTTGTTGCTTTTACATACACACGCAAAGCTGTTCGTGGCAGTGCATAAACAACTCCCTCAACATATGTTGGAGCTACAACCTCATCGCTATTCTTCTTTTTTCGTTGCCCAAAAGCAGGCATCACCAAAATTAACCCAATTACAACTGCTATAAATCTCATTGTATTCATGTTTTTAATTGAAGTTCAAAAATATTAAAATTATTTGGTTGAGGCATTTTTTATTGAGATAAATGCGTTGCCAAGAAAATCAATTATGTTGCCGGCAATTAATGCGGGGTACGAAAGTTCTGCTGCCGCCAAATCTCCTGCCAAACCGTGCAGGTACACGCCACACAAAGCTGCATGTTCAGGCGAAAAACCTTGCGCCAGAAATGCAACTAGTATTCCGGTTAACACATCGCCGCTACCGGCAGTTGCCATTCCCGGGTTTCCGGTTGAATTAAAAAACAGTTTTCCACCGGGAGTAGAGACCGATGTAAATGCTCCTTTTAAAACTACAATTACTTTCTGCTTTTTTGAAAACAGAAGTTGCTTTTCAATTTTTTCGAAACTGTTTTTTGTGTCGCCAACCAATCGTTTAAACTCTCCGGGGTGTGGTGTTAAAATTGAATTTTCAGGAATATCGTTGAGCCAAGCTCTGTTTTCAGCTAAAATATTTAGAGCGTCGGCATCAATTACCATTGGCGTTGCCACCTGCTGCAATAAACTGTGAAGTGCCCTTGCCGTGTTCTGTTTTTTCCCAATTCCCGGGCCAATGCCAATTGCCTTATAGGTTTTTAATTCGGGGAATTCGGTAAATTCCGAATCGTGCCGGTCGATGCTTGCCATTGCTTCGGGTACCGCCGTTTGAATAATTGAATATCCCAACCGTGGAATGTGTGTTGTAAGCAGCCCGACACCGGAGTGCAAACACGCCCGCGAGGCCAGAACAGCTGCTCCCATTTTTCCATAACTCCCGGCAATTAATAAAGCGTGGCCAAAACTCCCTTTATGCTGAAATGTAGTGCGTTGCGGAATGATTTTAACCACATCCTCTTTTTCGATAAAAAAATAGTCCGACGCTGTTCTTGCAATCCCTTCGGTGTGCAACCCTATGGGTAACACCTCCCATTGTCCAACAAACTTTTCGTTTTCGGGAAACAGAAAACTAATTTTCGGAAATTGGAAAGTGAACGTATAATCGGCCTTTACAATTGTATTCGAGTGGTTTTCAGAATTGTCTTCACCCATTAATCCACTGGGAATATCGATGGCTATAACAGTGTTGCTCAACCGGTTTATTTTATCAACCACTTCGGCCGGAAACCCCGACAACGGACGACTTAACCCGGAGCCAAACATACCGTCTAAAATAATATCGGTTTCACCGAGCTGCGGAAACTCCTTGATGCTACTTATTTTATTTAATTGAACTTGCCCCTGTTTTTCGAGCCGTTCCCAATTTATTGCCGGCGAGCCTTTTAATTCCTTCCCAAAATCGAGAAGAAAAACTTTGCACAAATAACCCAATCCGGCTATTTGACGGGCAACAGTAAGTGCATCGCCTCCATTATTGCCTGGCCCTGCAAAAACAACTATTTTTTGCTCGGTCGTAAAAAGCTTTACTATCCGGTTCGAAATTTGCAGAGCTGCCCGCTCCATTAAATCAATATCGGCAATCGGTTCGTTTTCAATTGTATATTTATCGAGAGCGGCAATCTGTTTTGTTGTGAAGAGTTTCATAAAACATTTTTATTAATTTCAACTTTCCGACAGGTTAGAATCTCCGGTTAAATATACTCAATTCAGATAGGTTTTCTTCCGAAATACATCGGAATCCAAAAAACTAAATGGATTGAGTATAAATACAGTAAGGCAAGTGCAACAATATAATATTATTTTTATTTACGTTTTTGAAAAGTTAAAACACAAATTGAGTATACTTTCAGGGTTCCTATCGTCTTTTCCCAAGGTTTAGTTCTGTGGCAAAGTCTTTTTCTAAAAACTCAAAATCACCACGTTTCTTTTCTGTTTTTAGTTTTAAATCGAATTTGCGTAAATCTTTACGCATCACTTTTGCGCTTATTGTTTTAGGGAATTCTTTCATAAATTCTATCGATCGCGGGCGTTTATACGGAGCCATATTCCCACGGATAAACCGGAACAGTTCGAGTGCCATTTCACTTCCCATCGAGAAACCGGGTTTTAAAACAATATATGCTTTCGGAACAATACGGTCGCGGTTATCGACTGTTGGAATTACTGCCACTTCGAGCACTGCCGGATGTTCCATTATTTCGCTTTCAACTTCAAACGGACTAATCCGGTAATCGAGGCTTTTAAAAACATCATCGGAACGACCTATAAAAAAAACAAATCCATCGCTGTTCATATAGGCAGTATCGCCGGTTAAATATAACCCGTTTTTAAAAATTTCATTGTTTTTTTCATCGTCGTCGTACCCCTCGAGCAGTCCCAGTGGCCGCACCGGAGTTATCTCAACAGCAATCTGCCCGTCTGTTCCGCGTTGTACTTCCTTCAGCTTCTCGTCAACTATTTTTATTCTGTATCCGGGCGAAACTTTTCCCATCGATCCCTCGGGAACAGTCATTCCTTTTGGCGTATAAATAAGTGCTGTTGTCTCAGTTTGTCCATATCCTTCGCGAAGTTCAAGCCCGGTAACTTGTTTCACTTTGTTCGACACCTCCGGGTTTAACGGCTCGCCTGCACTTACAATTTTTTTCAACGATAAATTGTATTTGCTCAGGTCTTGTAAAAGAAATAATTTCCAAACACTGAGTGGTGCACACAAACTGCTAATTTTATATTTTTCAATTAGTTCAAGTGTTTTTTTTGGGTCGAAAGCCGAGTAGTTAAAAGTAAAAATTGTCGATTCGGCATTCCAGGGAGTAATAAAACTGCTCCAAGCAAATTTTGCCCATCCCGGAGAGCTGATATTGTAATGAACATCGTTTTTCTGCAGGTCGAGCCAATACATTGTAGTAAGATGCCCGAAAGGATAGTTGTGTGGATGAATAACAAGTTTGGGTTTTGAAGTTGTTCCCGATGTGAAAAACATAAACATGGTATCGGTAGCAAGCGTTGTAAAATTAGGCACAAAAGTGTCGTTGTAATTTTTTATATCCTTAAAATTAATCCAGCTTGTATCGTTCCCCAATTCACAATTCTCATTCGTTTGCTCAACACAAATTTGTGCTTTTAGGTTTTGCAGTGCTTCCCCGGCATTGTTTACTCTCTCCCGAAACTTATTGTGAGCAACAACAAATTTTACATCGCCCCGTTCAATGCGGTCGCCCACATCGGAAGGCGATAGTAGTGTTGATGCCGGAATAATAACCCCACCGGTTTTAATTATTCCTAAAAAAAGTTCGTACGTTTCTACCGAGGTGTCCATCATCATTAAAACCCTGTCGCCTTTTTCAATACCAAGTTTGGTGAGAAAGTTTGCGCACCTATTGCTGCGACGTCTCATTTTATCGAAACTCACTTTTATTTCATTCCCCTCGCTGTCGGCATAAATCAGAGCTGTTTTTTTATTGTTCTCCGAAATTATATCGAAATAGTCGGTACCCCAATTAAATTCTTTTACTTCGGGCCACTCAAACTGGTTGAATATATCGGTATAATTTTCTGTGTTTTGAACTTCGTTACGGAGGCGTATGAACTTTTGTGCATCTTTTGTAAAATCTTTCATCATTGGTTTAAATTTAAAAACGAACGATGAAAATAGTAAAAATTGGTATAGTGTCAAGCAATAAAAAGTGCAAAAAAAAACAGATTCAAATTTGAATCTGTTTTTTATATACTCAAACCTGTCTCGACTTAAGCATAAATATTTTATAATCGGATTAACCGTCGTTCATCGATGTCAGGAACTCTTCCATGGAAGTGGCACGCATCAATCGTGTTTTCAAGAATTCCATTGCTTCCAATGAGTTCATGTCGCTTAAGAAGCGGCGTAAAATCCAGAGTTTGTCGAGCACCTCTTTTGAAAAGAGTAAATCTTCGCGGCGGGTACTCGATGACGGAATATCGACCGATGGGTAAACCCGCTTGTTTGAAAGTTTCCTGTCGAGTTGAAGTTCCATGTTACCGGTTCCTTTAAATTCTTCGAAAATAACCTCGTCCATTTTCGAACCGGTTTCGGTTAATGCCGTTGAGATGATGGTTAACGAACCACCCTCTTCAATGTTTCGTGCTGCTCCGAAAAACCTTTTTGGTTTATGGAGTGCGTTGGCATCAACTCCACCCGAAAGGACTTTTCCCGATGCCGGTTGCACTGTGTTGTAGGCACGGGCCAGGCGGGTAATCGAATCGAGAAGAATGACAACATCGTGGCCACACTCTACCATACGTTTTGCTTTTTCGAGAACAATGTTTGCAATTCGCACATGTTTGTCGGCAGGCTCGTCGAAAGTCGACGAAATAACCTCTGCATTAACGCTTCTGGCCATATCGGTAACTTCTTCCGGACGTTCATCAATCAACAAAACAATCATATAAACCTCGGGATGATTTGCTGCAATTGCATTGGCAATTTCTTTTAGTAAAACAGTTTTACCTGTTTTTGGCTGTGCAACAATTAATCCGCGCTGTCCTTTTCCAATAGGCGCAAACATATCAATAATCCGGGTCGAAATATTGTCGTGTCCGTTTCCGGTTAACTGAAATTTCTCGTTTGGGAAAAGCGGTGTTAAATGTTCGAATGGAACACGGTCGCGAATGTAATCGGGACTTCTTCCGTTAATTTCGAGTACTTTAATCAGTGGGAAATACTTTTCACCCTCTTTGGGCGGGCGAATTGTTCCTTTTACCGAGTCGCCTGTTTTCAATCCAAAAAGTTTTATTTGCGATTGCGAAACATAAATATCGTCGGGCGAGTTGAGGTAGTTAAAATCCGACGAGCGAAGAAATCCGTAACCGTCTTGCAAAATTTCGAGAACACCGGTATTGGTAATAATTCCGTCGAACTCGTATTGACGCGATTTTGGACGACCTCCATTTTGTTTGTCGTTTTTCACCCACTGTTGCCTTGGCTTTTCTTCCCTGGCTTTTTCTTTATTCTCCTGAACCGGCTTTTCTGCTTGTTCTGCAGGAGCTTTTGTCTCTTGCACTTTTTTAGGTTCTTGCTGCTTCTCTTGTTGCATTTGCGACTGAAGTTTAACTTCAATACGCGGACGCGACTCCTCTTTCTCTTTTTGAGGTGCTTTTACAACCTGAGGTTTTTGTTCGGCTGCAGCTTCCATCTCTTTCTCTTTATTAAACCCTTTTATAATGGCTTTAATCTGGTCTTGTCTCGACTGTACCTGCTGTGTGTCATTATCGTTTTTTGAAGACGACTTTTTCTTTTTTGTCGAAGTAATCTTTTCGCGTTTTATAACAGGTTCTGTCCTTTCACGGCGCGGGCGTTTTCCACGTCGTAATTCTTCAGGTTGTTTCTCCTGATTTTCCTGATTCTCGGAAGCAGGTTTCTTACCGAAAAAGTTTTTAATTCCTTTTTCTTCTTTTGGGTGCTCTTTTGTTGCACTCTTTTGCTCCTTCTTTTCCGACTCCTGCACGGCTTGGGTATCAAGTATTTTATAGATTAAATCTTGTTTTTTAAAAGATTCAACACGCCTGATTTTTAACCCTTTGGCAATGTCGCGAAGTTCAGGAACAAGTTTCTTGTTCAATTCTAAAATATCGTACATTATAATAATATTATTCCTTTATTTTTTTTGATGTTAATTATTGATAAATAATCGGAACTTTTTGATTCGAGGATATGGATTTCTTGAAATCCGACTGCAAGTATAGATATTTAACAGGTACTAAACAAGAATACTGCCTCCTTTTTCTGTCGTTTCTCTTAATTTATCGCTAAATTAATGTTTTTAATATGTCTCTCTTGTAAGAACGAATGAATTTATAGTTTTTTGAAAAACTCTGTTTCGAGCAATCTGATAATGGTATAACGTAATAGTTTAATAAATGTTCATTTCTATACTTAAAGGTTCGGTGCGTTTTCATAAAAGCCTTATAAACAGAAAATTATAATGAATAAGATGATTGTCATAATTTGCTAAAATCAGACCTTTGCGACTTTGCGGCTTTGCGAGAAACAAATATTTAACGAAGTATTGATACTTAATCACATAACTTTTCCCGAAAAGTATAAATGAATTGAGTTTAAAGCGATGAACTTTTTTTAAATCGGGTTAATAGTTTGTAAATTGCGCCAAACAATTATTTGTTATGGCTCATAAAGAAATTACCCTGTTAAAAGAACAGCTAGCCAAGCTCGACGATAAAAAATTCGATTTGGAAGCGTGGAAAGATCGCACATTAATTTTTCTTGAAAGGATTTTTGGAATTGACAATTCGAAAATAAAGTTGATAAAAGCGTTGCATTACGACTACTCGAGTTGGAATTTGCGCGATACAGCAGCCGTTGGAAAAGTAAAAGGCGAAGATCCGGTAAAAATTCAGGCTCGAGAAATTTTGAGTGCTACAATTGCTGAACTCGAAAAATTGGGCTTGCCAAAAACGAGTGGCGACAATAAAAAAATTGAGCGCCTGCTCGAAGAAGAGTTGACGGGGAAACAGGTAAAAGAGATTGATGCCATTCTGAATTCAAATGAAACCAACAAAACAGAGAGCATTAACAAAGTTCTCGAAACGCTTGGAAAGAAAAAACTTGCATCAATTATTGCAAAAACACTTATCGACTAATTTATGAGCCAACCCGTTGAAACTGCAATTGTTATTCTGAATTGGAACGGCAAAAATTTGTTTAACAAATTTCTTCCATCGGTAATAGAGAACTCGAAAGGCGACAACATCGAAATTATTATTGCCGATAATGGCTCAACCGACGGGTCGATTGACTTCTTGCAGCAAAATTATCCAACAATAAAAATTATCGATTTAAAAGAGAACTTCGGTTTTGCCGAAGGTTATAACCGCGCATTAAAACAGGTTCGTGCAAAGTATTTTGTTCTCCTGAATTCCGATGTAAAAGTTTCGAAAAACTGGATTACACCTTGTGTCGAGAGGTTTGAAAGCGATAAGGAAGTGGCCGCTATTCAGCCTAAAATATTAAGT
>JALUZN010000343.1 GCA_027011835.1 Draconibacterium sp.
GTTTTCCGAAGTTGAATTAAAAGATCAGGTAGTTCTGCTTAAAAAGGAGATAAATAAAAAAGAACCACAATTAAAATGGCAAAAAGTTTTGGAAGAAATAATTGCCGCAAGTATTAAGTTACTCGATTCGAAATTAAAAGATATTTTAGAAAGTGGCTGGGAACAATATAGCGAAGTACAAAAGTTTTTAAATGGAACTGAGTTTTTGGAAGATGAAACGTTTATGGTGCCTTTAATGAATCATACAATTACTTCTGAACATCATCCTAAAATAGAAATCAGATTGGGTGAAATTTATGTGGGAGCAATTGATTTTAAACTTCAACTTCAGTTCGTTTTGTCGGGTGTGATATTGAAAATAAGCCAACATAAAATACAAAGCGTAAAATCAGGCAAGTGTGTGGCTTCCGGAGTATTCTTGTGTGAAGGGATTGTTATTTTTGAAGATGAGGGATCAGAATTTGAGTTTTAATCAGACAGAGTTCAGTTTACATTCCCGAAATTAATTATTTTGTGCAAGGTTTGAGTTAAAATATTAGAACAAAAAATTGTAAAAAAGAATAGATTCAGTGCGGCAAAATAAGGTTAAACCGGATTAATCGATTCGTTCAATCGAAACTGTCACTTATCAAAAGAAATTAACAAATACATTCATAATAAAAGATTCTACACACAGGAGAAAATGAGGTTAAAGCACTAATTTTCTTGTCTTGTGTCTTGGTTCTTGATTCTAAATTTTAAACAGATGAAGCAAGTTGTACTTACCGGAATAAAACAGATGGAGTTGGTTGATGCAAAAACTCCTGAATTGCAAAATCAAAACGATGTAAAAATAAAGCTTGCGGCCATTGGCGTTTGCGGCTCCGACATTTATTACTATTCGGTTGGGAAAATCGGAACTCAGGTTGTTGAGTATCCGTTTCCGGTGGGGCACGAGTGTTCGGGAACAATTGAGGCGGTTGGAGCAAATGTAACCAATGTAAAAGTTGGCGATTTGGTTGTTATCGACCCCGCCGTGTATTGTGGCGTTTGCGACCAGTGTTTAGCCGGAAGGCCGCACACCTGCCGGAACGGTAAATTCTTAGGTTGTCCGGGGCAGTTGGATGGTTGTTTGGGCGAGTACATTGTAATGCCCGCTTTTACCTGTTTCCCCATAACCGGAAAACTAAACCCGGTGCAGGCAGCATTAATTGAGCCGCTGTCGATTGGTGTTTATGCGGTTAATATTGCTGAAATTAAAAGTACATCAACTTCAGTTGCAATTTTTGGTGCCGGACCAATTGGTTTAAGTATTCTTTTTAAACTGCTTGCCGGTGGAATTAAAAATATTGGAGTTGTAGAACCTTTGGAATACCGTCTTGAAAAAGCGAAGGAGATTGGCGCTGCCTATTTTATCAATCCTGAAAAAGAGAGTGTTGAGGAAGCTGTAAAACAAAAAGAGGAGTATTTGTTGGATGTTGTTTTTGAAGCCAGTGGCGAGCAGGATGCAGTAGATAATGCGTTAAAAATTTTAAAACCGGGCGGGAAATTGGTTTTGGTTGGAATTCCTCCTTCGGCAGAATATACATTCAATATGGATTTAATGCGCCGAAAAGAGCTTTCGGTGGTAAATGTTCGTCGCCAGAACCATTGTGTGCAAGAGGCTATTGATTTGGTTGTTTCGGGTAAAATTGATATTGAAAAAATGGTTACCCATAATTTTACTTTAGAAGAAACGGCCGCCGCTTTCGATATAGTTGAAGGGTATAAAGATGGTGCCATTAAAGCGATGATAAACTTATAATATCTTAGAAAGCGAATTGGCGGTGTTGCAACAACGCACTGCCGTAAAAATAACCGGTAACCCCCGCATTAAATATAGCTGTTGTTATGGCGTCGTAGTTTATTTTTAGTTTATAGTCAATCCTAATTTTTTCCCCAATCCTTCCTCAAATATTTTAAAT
>JALUZN010000344.1 GCA_027011835.1 Draconibacterium sp.
CAATTGTCCCCCTTTTTCTATACGTTTAATCACTGCTAACTGTAAATCTCTTTTTTTGCCGACAGTAATGTGTTCAACAGTAACGACACGCGCGTCATCGGTCCAACACCACCGGGAACGGGTGTGATATACGAACATTTCGGAGCTACTTCGTCGAATAATACATCACCTTTAAGTTTCCATCCCGACTTTGTTTTATCCGATTTAACACGGGTGGTTCCCACATCAATAACAACGGCACCTTCTTTTACCATATCGCCTTTTATAAATTCAGGAAATCCCATTGCAACAATTAAAATATCGGCATTGCGGCAAACCTCATTTAGATTTTTTGTACGACTGTGTGCAACGGTAACAGTAGCATTTATTGCTTTTTGCGACATTAAAATGCTCATTGGCCGGCCAACAATGTTGCTGCGCCCTAAAACAACGCAATTTTTACCGCTGGTTTCAATTTTATAGCGCTTTAATAATTCAACAATTCCAAACGGTGTTGCCGAAATAAACGAAGGCAAACCAATTACCATTCGTCCCACATTCTCGGGGTGAAACCCGTCAACATCTTTCTTCGGGTCGATGGCTTCTATAATTTTCTGTTCCGAAATGTGTTTTGGCAGAGGTAACTGAACAATAAAACCGTCCAAATCGTCGTCGTTGTTTAACTCTTGTACTTTTGATAACAACTCCTCTTCGGTAACGTCATCTTCAAACCTGATTAGCGACGATTTAAAGCCAACCTCTTCACAATCTTTTATTTTAAAGGCTACGTAAGTTTCGCTGCCACCATCGTGGCCAACTAAAACTGCGGCCAAATGAGGTTGCCGCGTACCATTTTTAACCATCTCGGCTACTTCAACAGCAATCTCCTGCTTAATTTCACCGGCTACTTTTTTCCCGTCTATCAGGTTCATATTTTTATTTTTTTAAGTTATTTCTTGCAACTTTACAAATAGAAAGCTAACTTATCTATTTTCTAATCCTTTGCGACTTTGCGGCTCTGCGTGGAAAATAATCTCTCGCTAAGGCGCCAAGTCGCTAAGTTTATATTCTAAAAAGCTAACTCAACTATTTTCTTAATCCTTTGCGACTTTGCGGCTTTGCGTGAAATAATCTCTCGCTAAGGCGCCAAGACGCTAAGTTTATATTCTAAAAAGCTAACTCAACTATTTTCTTAATCCTTTGCGACTCTGCGGCTTTGCGTGAAATAATCTCTCGCTAAGTCTCTAAGTTGCTAAGTTTTTACTTTCAAAGACCGACTAAATTATTAACTAAATGCTTTTTTGTACATAAAATCTTCAATGTCTACAAATTGTTTACAATCCTTGTAATACCATCTTTTATCAATTTCTCATTAAAATTAATCAATAGTCCAAGTTTTATATCTGTAAGCTTCAAATAAGTTAATAATTGTTTCGGATGTACCGGAGCAATAACCTCTACCGATTTCAACTCCACTACAACTTTATTTTCTACAATTAAATCAGCCCGAAAACCAATTTTCATTTTAATATCTTTCCATACAACCGGAATTGCTTTCTGTCTCTCAACTTTTAAACCCTGATTAATTAATTCATAATAGAGAATCTCTTCGTAAACCGATTCCAACAAACCTGGACCAAGTTTAATATGAATATTATAACAGGTGTTTACAATTATCTTCGACAACTCATTTTCAGTCATAATTAAATTGTTGTTAGCTCTGCTGCACTATGAAAAAGAATCTCTCACTAAGACGCCAAGGCGCTAAGTTTTATCCTGAAAATCTAACTTATCTATTTTCTAATTCTTTGCGACTCTGCGACTTTGCGTGTAAAATTCTCTCGCTAAGCCGCCAAGTCGCTAAGTTTTATCCTGAGAATCTAACTTATCTATTTTCTAATTCTTTGCGACTCTGCGACTTTGCGTGTAAAATTCTCTCGCTAAGCCGCCAAGTCGCTAAGTTTTATCCTGAGAATCTAACTTATCTATTTTCTAATTCTTTGCGACTCTGCGACTTTGCGTGGAAAATTCTCTCGCTAAGCCGCCAAGGCGCTAAGATTTTATTCTGAGAAACAAACTTATCTATTTTCCTAATCCTTTGCGACTCTGCGGCTCTGCGTGAAAGAATCTCTCGCTAAGGCGCCAAGTTTATAAATTAAAATCTCCGTCCCTGTTGTTGCATTCCCCGCATCACGTTCTGAACATTTTTACCCTGCGAAACCATTTTCATCATTTTCCGTGTTTCGGTAAACTGTTTCAGCAACTGGTTAACTTCCTGAATATTGGAACCTGCACCACGCGCAATTCGTTTACGGCGCGAACCGTTTATAATTGCCGGATTTTCACGTTCATCCGGAGTCATCGACCCGATTATGGCTTCAATCCCTTTAAACGCATCATCATCAATATCCATATTTTTCATTGCTTTTCCCATTCCAGGAATCATTCCCACAACATCTTTCAAATTACCCATCTTTTTAATCTGGTTAATCTGTTTCAGAAAATCGTTAAAATTGAATGTGTTTTTAGCAAGTTTTTTCTGAAGTTTGCGTGCTTCTTCTTCATCGAATTGCTCCTGTGCCTTTTCAACCAGCGAAACAATATCACCCATTCCCAAAATACGGTCGGCCATCCGGTCGGGATGAAACACGTCGAGTGCATCAACTTTTTCGCCTGTTCCAACAAACTTAATTGGCTTGTCAACCACGGCACGAATCGAAATGGCGGCTCCACCACGGGTATCTCCATCAAGTTTCGTAAGAACAACGCCGTCAAAATTTAATCGCTCGTTAAACTCTTTCGCTGTATTCACGGCATCTTGTCCGGTCATAGCATCAACTACAAACAAAATCTCGTCGGGATCAATTGCTTTTTTTACTGCCGAAATCTCGTTCATCATCTGCTCGTCAACTGCCAAACGCCCTGCGGTATCAACAATTACAACATCGTAACCTTTTGTTTTGGCCTCTTTAATTGCAGCTTTTGCAATTTTTACCGGGTCCATATTTCCCTCTTCGGTATAAACCGGAACCCCAATTTGCTCGCCCAGAACTTTTAACTGGTCGATTGCTGCAGGCCGGTAAACATCGCCGGCAACCAAAAGTGGATTTTTCCCCTTTTTCGTTTTAAGCAAATTTGCCAGTTTTCCCGAGAAAGTTGTCTTTCCCGACCCTTGTAACCCCGACATCAGAATCACTGCCGGTTTCCCTTCCAGTTTAATGTCTGTAAACGTGCCACCCATCAATTGTGCAAGTTCATCTTTCACAATTTTCACCATCAACTGCCCCGGCTTAACCGATGTTAGAACATTCTGTCCCAGTGCTTTAACCTTTACTTCGTCGGTAAATTTCTTCGCAATTTTAAAGTTAACGTCCGCATCGAGCAGCGCACGCCGAATATCTTTTAACGTCTCAGCAACGTTTATTTCCGTAATTTTTCCCTGCCCTTTCAGCAGCTTAAACGACCTGTCCAGCCTTTCACTTAAATTATCAAACATGCTTTAAATTTTTCTTTCTTTTTAAGTGTTGCAAAAATAGAAGTTTAAACTTGATTGTTAAACGTTTATCAAAAAAAGTTTTACAGATTTAAAGAAGGCACTATTTCAACCCGAAAATAAAAGCGTATAAATAGAAATTTGGGCGTGCCCCCCTCAAAAAAAAGGGGGTCGGGCTTTCCGTTCATACTCCTCGCCCGCACCGCTTTGGGGCGGTGCGTTCTGTGGGGTAACCACTGCAATCCCTCACGCGGGGGCCGGCATTTTTCAGCAATCTGTTTGGGGTTTCTAAAATCAGTGTATTTGCCACATAAATATTTATTTTGCGGCAATGGTTTCTATTTCAACCAAAACATTAAGGGGTAACCCTTTAACGGCAAATGCTGCCCGGGCAGGTTCATTTTTCGTGTAAAACTGTGCATAAACTTCGTTCATCGCTTTAAAGTTTTCCATATCCGATAGCAGACAGGTCGATTTTACCACATCGGAGTAACTGTAACCGGCAGCTTCTAAAATAGCTCCAATATTTTTCATTACCTGTAACGTTTGCTCTTTAATTCCACCTTCAACCACTTTCATACTTTTGGCATCGAGCGGAATCTGCCCTGAAATATAAAGAGTTCCATTCACTTCAACTGCCTGGCTGTACGGGCCAATTGCCTGAGGTGCCCGCGATGTGGAAATTATTTTTTTCATTTGTAAACAATTAAATTAAAATATTGTAATTCTTGACCCATGGAACTCGCATGCACAAATTATAGATAAATTTTTGTGTTTTGTCGACCACATGCTCGTTTCATAATTCGGTTTTTATTACACGAAAGTTAGAAATTATCGTAATGACTTTGTTGTTTTTGCAATCGTAAATCTTTTAACATCGACGATTTTGCGCTAATTGTAAAACTATAACTTTTCATATATCCAAACGGTACAAAATTAAATGCCATCGACCAACAGTGCAGGTCGCGGTTTACATTTACCGTAGTAAACGAAAATTCATGCGCCATAATATCGAAGTTGGTATTCATGCTAATTCGCCATTTTTCGGTTAAGCTAATGCTTCCCCGTACTCCAATTGTTTGGGTAAACCTGCCGTGTGGGGCCGATCGAGTAACTCCCGAATAACCAAAGCTATAATCGAAGCCAAAATCCCACGGAACACTAAAATCGACATAATCATCGTAAGAGCCCGGTAATACTTTGTCCTCCTCAATTTTTTTCTTTTTATCCTCGGCCTCTTTCTCTCCTTTTTTCGATTTAAACTTCATTCCAAACGAAAGGTTTGCCCGTGTTAAACGCCCTAATTTCTGAATGCCATTTCGTTCGTTCCATACATATTTATGAATTCGCCGGTAATTTTCATTGACCTCGTAGGGGTCTAAAATAGCTCCCATATTTATGCTCACACCTTTAATGGTTGTACGTGCACGTAAACTAATTGGAGAAAGATTTAACGAATCGGCAATTAAATTGTACGACGATGCAACGCTTAAATTATCAATTAATTTTACTTTCTTATACTTTGTTTTGTCATCGGTACTTGTTGTGTCTTTTGTGTCAATTACCTTCATTTCGAGGTTGTTACTTAGCGAAACGCTAATGGCTCCCGATGCCCCCATTCCGGGTGAACCGCCATAAATTCCTCCTGCATTAACATCGAAATATTCAATCCTGCCGGTAGAATCTACCTGAACCGGTTGCCAGTAGCCGTAATGTGCGGCACCAAAATCGGGGCGGTAACTAAAGCTTGCTGAAGGTGTAAATTTATGCCTGATTCCTTTAATTTTCGAATTTGGATTCCGCGGAATATACATACCGTAAATATTTGTCGACGAACTCAAACTAAACGAATAGTCGTAAACCCGGTTAAACCCGCTAATCGTATCAGCTTTAACGTGTCCCAGTCTTCCATTCGGGCCAATAACCTCGGTCGGGCTGTAAGTGTAATTCTTCTTATTAAAATACCACTTTTCGTTGTATCCAATACCCGGACTAAAGTTTACATATTTTAATAAATTAAAACTTGGAAACGAAATAGGTAAGTTGTGCCTGATGCCATTTTTCCAATCCTGCGGGAACGACTTATTCAGCAACTCATACTCTTTTGCAGTAATATTGTTTTTCATATTTCCCGTATAGTTAAAACCAAACTTTTCATAAAACCTTAGTTTACCACTCGGCTTTTTTCTTCTGAACGGGTATATTTTTGCCATACTAAAAGTCATTTCGGGAAGCGACAACGAAATGGTTGTGTCGGCCGAGTTTTGCGAGTGCCGTAAGTTAACCGACAAATTAAAAGGAGTATTCTCGAAACGGCGTGTATAGGAGATGCTCGACGATTTTTGTGTTCGCAAATAGTTATTGGCCGAATAAGAGTTATGCTTGTCGTAACCACTGGTAGAGAAGTTTACACTTGCCGAAAAGGTACGGTTCGGATTCGATTTTGGGTCTTGACTGTGCGACCACATAATTTGAAACTGTGGCTCGCGCTTATAGTTTACCAGCCCTTTATCGCCATAAACATTCATCGCATATTTAAAATCGAAACCACCACTAAATTTGTAACGTTTCCGATAATTTGTATGTAGTTTTACTCCCCACGACCCTTTCGAATAAATATCGCCACGAATTGCCAAATCGATATATTCGCTGGCTGCCCAATAGTACCCGCCATCGCGTAAAAAGAATCCTCTATTCTGTTCCTCTCCATAAGTAGGCACTAAAATTCCCGACGAATAAGTAGGCGAGTTAGGGAAATATCCAAAGGGTAAAAACGGAAAATAGATGGGGAAATCTTCGATAACCATATAAGCAGGCCCTGTAATAATTTTATTTCCTTCAATTACTTTTGCTTTCGAGAGGTGTAAATAGTAATGCGGGTGGTCGGCATCGCATGTTGTATATTTTGCATTCTTAGTAATAAAAACATTTTTACTAATTTTTTTTGTCTTCTCGCTCAACAGTCTTCCCTCGCCCTGTTCCGATACCACTTTAGTAATAAATGCCTTTCCCGTATCGAAATTATAGTGCATTGTTTCCGATTCGTACTCCTCCGATCCCTGTTTAAAAACAGGCTTTTGTACCAATGTCTCGGTAGAATCTAATATCCCTTCGGCATAAATTTCTTTGGTTTGTAAATTCAATTCAATATAGTACGCCGTCAACTCAATATTCTGATAGGTGACGCTTGCCTTGTTATACATATACACTTTTTGCCCGTCGAACGATATAATTATCGAATCTTCGGCATTGTAAACAATAGGGTCTTCTATAACGGGTTTTGCCACCGAATCTATTGCTGTTGTATCTATCTGTATCGAGTCGAGCTGTATCGAGTCGGGCTGAATAATAGTGTCGCCTGCAATAAAACCGGTTGCTAATGCAGGGGGCGGAAGAATATCGTGCTCTACAGAAATTTTACCGGGTTCCTGACCAAGCAAAAAAAGTGGAATAAAGGCAAACAAATATGTTATTACTTTTTTATACAAAATGCTTTCTGCGTTATTTCTTGTTATTTGGCTCGACAAAAATAAAAATAAGCACTATACTATTG
>JALUZN010000345.1 GCA_027011835.1 Draconibacterium sp.
AACGGCGACGGAACTTACACCTACACTTCGGAAGATGGTACAATAACCACCATTAATGTAGTTGCTGATATTTACAACTACGGCGACACACTATTAAGCAACAGCTCTTTTGTTTCGAATTTAGGCGACACGCTTTTTGTTACCCAAAACTTTTTAGACAGTCTGAGCAACTATTTAACCGCCAACGAAACCGTAACCACACTTACCAATAATGGCGACGGAACTTACACCTACACATCGGAAGATGGTACAATTACCACCATTAATGTAGTTGCCGATATTTACAACTACGGCGATACGCTATTAAGTAATACTACATTTGTTACCGCGCTTGGCGACACGTTGTTAAGCAACAGCTCTTTCGTTACGAATCTTGGCGACACGTTGTTAAACAACAATACCTGGTTAACTGAGCTACAAGATTCGATTGATACCGACGACCAAACCATTGATGTACTTACTCTTACCGGCGATACCTTATATATATCTTTAGAAGACGATGGTGTAGCTACTCAAACATTAGATCTTTCACCTCTTGCCGATGCAAAAAAAATAGATGACCTAACAGACGGCAAATCTGATTCAGATGGTTCAAATGACGGTTCTTCTATCTTTTTAGGTATAGGTGCTGGTGCTGCAGATGATGCGACAAATAATAGAAACATTGGTATTGGCTTTGAAGCTTTAAACGCAAATACAATAGGATTCGATAATGTAGCAACTGGTTCTCAAGCCTTATTTTCAAATACGACAGGACACGGTAATATCGCAACTGGCAAGGAATCATTAACTTCAAATACAACAGGTAACGATAATGTAGCAACTGGTTATCAATCATTATTTTCAAATACGACAGGACACGGTAATATCGCAACTGGCTCTAGAGCCTTATATTCTAATACAACAGGTAGTAATAATATAGCAACTGGTTATCAATCATTATATTTTAATACAACGGGCAGCAATAATATAGCAACTGGTTTTGGTTCATTAAATTCTAATACAACAGGATACCGTAATGTAGCAACTGGTATTCAAGCCTTACACGCAAATATAACAGGTTACCAAAATATAGCAACTGGTTTCTTCTCCTTATATAGAAATACAACAGGATACGGTAATGTTGCAACTGGTTATCGATCGTTATTTGAAAATACAACAGGATACGATAATGTAGCAACAGGTAATCGAGCCTTAAATTCAAATACAACAGGAACCCATAATACAGCAATTGGTGGAGAGCAAGCCTTATATTCAAATACAGAAGGAACCGCTAATGTAGCAATTGGTACTCGTTCCTTAATATTTAATAAAATAGGAAATAACAATACTGCTATAGGTGTGGAAGCAGGGGCTAACTGCTTAGGAGACGGAAATGTCTATATAGGTTACAAAGCAGGTTATAATAATGACACCACTAGCAACAAGTTATACATAGAAAACACAGGGGCTTCATCAACCACCGCACTAATTTACGGAGAGTTTGGTACAGACAATACCGCAACAGGCAATATTTTACGTACTAACTCAGAGTTTCAAATAGGAGATCCGGCAGGTACAGGATATAAATTTCCTGCCGCGCGCGGTACCGCCAACCAAGTATTAATTACAGATGCTAACGGTGTTTTAACTTGGAATAATACCAGTATTCTTGGCACCGACGACCAGAACATTAGTGGTTCAGGATTGTCGGGAACTACTTTAACAATTGGAATTGAAAACGGAAGCAATGAAACCGTAGATTTAAGCAGTTTATCGACAAATATTTTTAACAACAATGGTACTTTAACCGGCAACCGAACTTTAACAGGTGGAGGTAATAGTTTATCCTTTACAAATTTAAGCGCGTTTGGTGCAACAACAGCAGCCGGACAGTTCCAGTTAGGAGCAGATGCCAAATGGACCGATGCCAGAGCTGCAGGAAGTCAACACGGAATTGAGTATGCTGCCGACTACTCAGCCGACTATACTAATCGTTCGTTGGTAGATAAAGAGTTTGTAGATCTGCAAATGCAATGGGAAATTGTGGGTGATATGATAAGACCCAAAAACAACAGTGTACGAAGAGTGTATGTCGAAGAAAACTCCAATAGTTACACTCAATTTATGGTTAGAAATAACAATGATACAGGAAATGGAGCCGGAGCAATTATTGAATTAAAAGGTTCGGGAGCTGATTTTACAAACAATATGTACATAGGTAAATATGGAGCAAGTTTTTGGATACCGGAACTTACCGGAAACGGAGCTGTTATGACCGACAAAAACCTCGTTATTGGTACAGCTTCTGCTAATCACGAAATTCATTTTGTTACAGGAAATTCTTATGTTGATTTAAGACCTGTTGTTGTAGCTGACAATGAGGGATTCAGATATACATCCGATTTGTCAGCAACTTTTGTTGATAGGACTTTGGTAGATAAACAATATGTTGATAATGCAATTCCTGCTTCTCTTTGGGCAAAAACCGGAACTACGCTCTCGCCGGCAACTGCTGGAGACAATGTTCAATTAAACACCGGAGATTCACTCTTTATTGTCGATATGACTCAAGGCTCAATTCCATTTATTGGAGCATCAGGATTAGTTACTCAGGATAATAGCAATCTGTTTTGGGATGCTGCAAATAACAGACTAGGAGTTGGAACAAATGCTCCAGGCAGTGCTATGCATATAAAATCAAATGCAGTATTTGAAGAATATACAGTAGAAACGGCAAATAGTAAAGCATTTTTTGGAGTTTATGATACTGACGATGAAATGTATTTCAATGGAAGCCCCGGAAATACTTTAAATGTAAATATTTCAACTGGTGGCGCTTTGGAAAACATATATCTACAAGCCGGAACAGGAAATTTTGGGATACATACAGAAAACCCATCTGAAAGACTTCATGTTGTCGGCAATGGATATATTACTGGCAACCTACATGTTCATGGAGTATACCTCGATTCAAATAACGAACCCGGAACTGCCGGACAATTACTATCATCAACAGCAACCGGAACCGATTGGGTTGATGCAAGCTCTGTTGGCACCGACGACCAAAATATTAGTGGCTCGGGATTATCTGGAACTACTTTAACCATTGGTATTGAAAACGGAACAAGCGAAACAGTAGATTTAAGCAGCCTGTCAACCATTACTGCAATTAGCACACAAACAGCAAATTATACAATTTTAGCAACAGATGGTACTATATTGGTAGATGCAACTGGTGGTGCTGTAACTATTACACTACCAACACCGGTTTCTGGGAAAAAGTATATAGTAAAAAAGATTGATACATCAGCAAATAATGTAACAATTGCAACAACAGGAGGAGCTACAATTGATGGTGCTGCAACGCAAACAACGGGTGTGGCTTACCAAACCTATGTTTTACAATCTGATGGAACAAATTGGTATATTATTAATTAACCTTGGTTTAAAATTAGTTTAGCAGATAAAAAATTATAATGAGATGAAAGTAAATATAAAATTATTTTTAACAGCATTGATTCTACTTATATTCGTTGGAAACAATTATGCGCAAAAAGGTATAGGAACAAACAATCCTGAACCATCTTCGGTGTTAGATTTAACAAGCACAACCAAAGGTCTTCTAATACCAAGAATGACCACTCAGCAACGTTTAAATCTACCATCTCCGGCCGAAGGATTGCAGGTGTATGACATTGATACACATACGCATTGGTTTTATAATGGTTCTATCTGGACTGAATCAAATTTATGGGCAAAATCGGGAACAAATATTTCACCTGCATTAGCGGGCGACGATTTGTTGTTAAACACCGGCAGTACACTCTCCATTGCCGATATGACCCAAGGTTCAGTTCCATTTATTGGAGCATCCGGATTAGTTACTCAAAATAATAGCAATCTGTTTTGGAATACTGCAAATAACAGATTAGGAGTTGGGACAAATTCTCCTAGTAGTACACTCGATATTAATGGCAATGCATTAGTAAGAAATACAGTAACTATACATACAAAAGAAACATACGAAGAGGAGTTTTTTAATGTAAAGTTGTATTGGAACTTATTACAAACCGAAGAAACAACACATGATCCTAATAATAAAAAATTTGCAACAATTACTAGTGGCACTGGATTAGAACAATTTTTTCCGATAACAAGATGGAAAACGGGTGAAGGAGGTGGTGATCCTGAAAGCTATGGATATGTTGGTTATTTCCCCGGCAAAGCCATGGATTTCAGAATAAATACAGCAGGTAAAGGGATCGGTTTGATATTGGGAACACAATTAAAAGATGTTATACATATCAAAAAGAGTGGGCGTGTAGGATTCAATACCGATAGTCCTCAAAGATTAGTCCATATAGCAGGCGATATGCAACTTAACGAACATTTTTTTGATGAAAATGGTCAACCCGGAAACCCCGGAGACTTGCTTTCTTCAACTCATACCGGAACTGAATGGATTGATGTGCACTCTGTTGGAACCGATGACCAGAACATTAGTGGTTCAGGACTGTCGGGAACCACTTTAACAATTGGAATTGAAAACGGAACCAGCGAAACGGTAGATTTAAGTAGCTTACAAGATGGTACCGGAACCGACGACCAAACAGTTGATAAATTTAACCTGAATGGAAACACCCTTGAACTCTCGCTCGAAGACGATGGTGTTGCCGATAATACTGTAGATTTAAGTAGTTTATCGACAAACATTTTTAACACCAATGGTACTTTATCAGGCAATCGAACTTTAACTGGTGGAGGCAATAGTTTATCATTTACAAATTTAAGCGGGTTTAGTGCAACAACAGCCGCCGGGCAGTTTCAGTTAGGACCCGATGCCAAATGGACCGATGCCAGAGCTGCAGGAAGTCAAAAGGGAATTGAGTATGCTGCAAATTACTCTAATGATTTTACAAACCGCTCGTTAGTTGATAAAGAATATGTTGATACACATCATGGAACACTTCAACAAGCATTTGATGCTAGTATTGCAGCAGATGGTTATGTTGAGGCGACTTCCGGTGCCGCCTTTTGGGAAGATGATGGTGGAGCTTTTAAGATAGAAGCTAAAGTTGGCGGATACGAAGTTGCTTTATCAGAAGATGGTGGAAGTAATTTGTTTTTTAAATCTGCCAGCGGGGGCACTCCGGCACAAATTAAATTTACTGATGGAAGAGCAGTTGGCAACCAGCGGGGAATTGAATACTATGCAGATTATTCTGCCGATTTTACACCCCGTTCGTTAGTAGATAGACAATATGTTGACGATGCGGTAGTAGCCTCAAGTATTACCGCTTCCAACGGGTTAACCCGAATAGGAAATGATATTCGAATAGGAGGTTCATTATCTGCAAATACAGATATTAATGCAGGTTCTCATAAGTTTTCTGTAACGGGTACCGATGGTACTTATATTAATTCACTTTTAATCGATAGGTTCTATAATATGTTAAGAACCGATGATCCTTCTGGTGGATGGGGAGTTGTATCGTCTTGTAATACAGGGGCTTATATGCAAGCATATGATGGGGCAAATGAACAGAGAATAATGCTTCATAAAACTGCTGGTATAAGTGTTAGGGATGACATCGATCACAGAGGACTTTTGTATATAGATGATTATTCAGCTAATTATACAAACCGTTCGTTAGTAGATAAACAGTATGTTGATGATGCGATAGTCGCAGCAGCTAATATATACGGAACCAATGGAACATTAACAGGAGACCGTACGTTATCAGCATTAGACTATACCTTATCATTTGTTACAGATGATGAAGCAAAACTCGAAATTTCTACAGATGAAGCTACAATAGAAGGACAGTTAATAAATTTTAATGCACCAAGTTTATTTTGGAATACGAATTATGGTTCAAACGCAGCTGTTACTTATCCTGCCGGAAATATTGCTACCGATAGCGTGTTAGTAATTAATCCTACAACAGGTGCTATAACACTTGTTAATCCAAGTTCTCTTACCCACACTGGAACAACAGGCTCAATATTCTTTGCAGGTACAAATGGCAAACCCACAGAAAACAATTCGCAGTTATTTTGGGATGCTGCAAATAACCGGTTAGGACTGGGCACAACAACACCAACTCATAAGTTTCAGGTAGTTGGTCAGGTTAGAGCCACTTCAATGGCAAATGCTAATGGAACTGCGGGGTCTCCCGCATATCGGTTTAATGAAGATGCAAATACAGGAATATTTAGAGCGGCAGCAGACCAATTGGGTTTTACAACCGGAGGGAATGAAGTATTTAGAATTGATGCAAGTCAAAATATGGGTATAGGAACAACAACACCTGATTATAAATTGCAAGTAAATGGTACTATTGCACCCGAAACTACCGATCAGGATTTAGGAACATCTACTTTAAAGTGGGATGCCCACTTAAATGATGTTGAGGCTGAAAAAGTTACAACGAATGAAATGACAGTTAGCGATTTATTGGTAGCACCAAAACTTGCTTCGGCACCGGCTTCACCAACTGCCGGGCAAATTTATTACGATACTGCAACTAATAAGTTAAGATGCTACGACGGAACTAATTGGAACGATTTGTTTTAAAATTTAAATAATAAAACAATGAGCATTAATTACAATACATTAAACTTCAACAGTTAACCAGTATTGTTGGAGGATAAATTACATGTTATGAGGAGATTCTATACAAAAATATTACAGAGTAACAAAATAAATTTTTACTACCTGCTTTTTGTTAGTTTAATTATGTTACTTCCGTTTAATGTTTTTGCTCAATTTACAACCACAGGCGATGTTTATATTCAGCCCCAAGCAATAAAGTACATATCGATGGATTATTTCATTAAATCGAATGGAACCTATACAAACAACGGAACAACATATATTTTATACAACTGGACAAACAACGGAATCGTTGATTTTTCTCCAATTCTTCACGAGGGAGAAACAAAGTTTATAGGAGTAGTAGGAAAACAAAAAATATCGGGAACGGGAGTAACAAAATTTCAAAATGTTCTTTTTAATAATCCTATGCCCAACCATGCTTTTGAGCTAGATTGCGATATAAATATTTATGGTGACGCTAATTTTACCAATGGTATTATTGGGGCTGATGATACTTTTTTTGGCACAATGATTTTTCAAAACAATGCCACGCACAAAAATACATCAAACAGCTCTTTCGTTGATGGCCCGGTAAAGAAAATAGGAAACACCGATTTTATCTTCCCCATTGGCGATGCAGGATTTTACAGGTACGCTGCTATTTCTGCACCTTCAGAAGTTACCGACTCATATTTGGCACAATACTACTTTTCAAAACCTGTATCTCACAATTTAATAGCCAGCGGCATTACAAATATCGATACGGCTGAGTATTGGGTTATTGAAAGAACAGAAGGAAATAGCAACGTAGCAATTACATTAAGCTGGGATACCGAAACAACCACTCCGGCACAATTGGGTAATAATTCCGATTTAATAATTGTGCGGTGGGACGACACACAAACAAAATGGGTACCCGAGGGAGGACATATTAACGATGGCTCAACTTCCGAAGCAGGTTCAATAACAACCGTACCTGGTAAATATGGAATTTTCACCTTAGCATTAACCGATGTTACCGATACCGATAAAGACGGAATAGCAGATGCTATTGATGTTGACGACGATAATGATGGTATTTTAGATGTCGACGAAGGAAATGGAACGATTGATACCGATGGCGACGGTATTCCAAACTCTTTAGATATTGATTCGGATAACGATGGAATAACAGATAACGTAGAGGGGCAACCGGAAAATTCATACAAAGCACCAACCGGAAACGATACTGATAATGATGGCTGGGACGATGCCTACGACCCGGATAACGGAGGAACGCCATTTTCTACCGTCGATACCGATTCGGATTTAATTCCTGATTACCTTGATTCAGATACTGATAACGACGGTGTTCTGGATAACATTGAGGGCAACGACCAAAATTTTGATGGATTTGCTGATGTAGTTGCCTCAGGAAGAGATACAGATAACGACGGATTAGACGATGCATTTGATACCGTTGATGGTTGGCAAAATAGTAATAATTCGACAGGAAGTAGTGCTCCGTTACAAAACTTCGATGGTGACAATATGAGAGATTGGCGCGATATTGATGATGACAACGATGGAAAACTCTCGACCATTGAAAGCAAGAATAATGAAGATGATGACAATGATGGTTTCCCTAATTACCTTGATGTTGAAGATGAATGTACGCTGTTTATCCCCGAGGGATTTTCTCCGAATGATGATAATGTTAATGATTACTTCGTAATTTCATGTTTAGAGAACTTTCCAAATGCTGTATTTGAGGTTTACAATCGTTGGGGGATTTTGGTTTATAAGTTAGAAGGTTACGGCGACGAGTCAAAATATGGAACAGATGCATGGTGGAATGGCAAATCGAATCAATCGGGAGTAGTTGGTTCAGATAAATTAAGTCCGGGAACCTATTTCTATATCTTAGATTTGAAAGATAAAAGCAAAAAACCAATAAAAGGACCACTATTTTTAAATTATGGGAAATAATGTTTAATAGTGCAATACTAACTTTAGCATAAAATGAAAATATATAATAATATAAAAAGGTTTATTTTAATCTTGATTCTTTTAATCTCAATTAAAATATCTGTTGCACAACAGGACCCAATGTACACCCAATATTCGTTTAATACTCAGGTTATAAATCCTGCCTACACAGGTTCTTGGGAGAGTCTTGGTTTTTTAGTTTTAGGACGCCATCAGTGGGTAGATATGCCAGGTGCTCCCAAAACTTATACTTTTGCAATGCAGTCGCCTGTAGGTAAAAAAGAGAAAGTAGCATTAGGATTATCAGTTATTAGCGATGTAGTTTTTAGAGAGAAACGTTTTGGACTTTACGGCGACTACTCCTATAAATTATTAATAGATGAAAAAGGGACATTGTTGCGACTTGGACTAAAAGCAGGATTTACAAATTATTCGCATAATTTTAACGATTACAAGTTGGTTGATAGTAACGATAATCAGTTTCAAGGCGAAGTCGATCAGAAGTTTATGCCTAACTTTGGAGTAGGGGCTTTCTTAACAAATAAACAGAAATACTACATTGGCATATCCATTCCTAAAATTATTCAAAATGATTTCGATTTAAACATAAACAACTACTCTGTTCAATCTGAATTGCGACATTTTTATATGATTGGGGGATTTGTTTTTAACCTGTCGGAAGACATAAAGTTTAAACCAACCGGTTTAATGAAATTAACTCTTGGATCACCCGTCCAATTCGATGTGACAGCTAATTTTTTGCTCAAAGAAAAACTATGGTTAGGAGCCATGTTTCGCACTAAATTAAGTACTGGTGGTTCTTACGGTTTTATTTCGCAATGGATTTTTAACAACAAATTACGAATTGGATATGCCATTGATTTCACAACCGGGAATCTTGGGAATTATACAGGGCTAACACACGAAGTTATGATCTCGTATGAAATTACACGACTGAAAGAGATATTTACATCTCCCCGATATTTTTAAAAAATCTCAACGAAAAAACTCTGAAATAATACCAGAATACACTACGTAAATACCAGATGCTTTTTTTAACCTTGAAGAGTTAATTGTGTAGCCTGGGGTTGCGGTTAACTTTTCAGGCAAAGTAATGGGGGAAAACCAATGAATTTATAGGGTGTTTGGTGTTGCTTTGCTATAAATGCACAAAAGTGCGTAGTTGCTGTAACACGACTATGTTTAATAAAAAAAGTTCTGCTGAACAACATCTAAAAATATGCCACATAACCGAAAAATAAAGGTCTAAATACACTATTTTTGATTATAATTTCAGAAAAACAAACTGACTTAAACTTACCATGGAAAAATCAATAAATAAGTATTTAAACAACATAGAGTGTTATAATCTTGAAACGGGAGATTTTCCGGGGCCGGTTGTAACCATCTCGAGGCAGGCGGGTTGTTCTGCACATCGCATTGCCATAAAACTCTCGAAAATATTAACCGGATACAGTTATATGTCGGAAACAAAAACCGATGCCGAATGGAAATGGGTTGACAAAAACCTTTTTGCAAAAGTGGTTTCCGAAATGATTTCAGAAATTGAAGAGGGAAATTTTGCCGATTCGGAAAAAGCAATTCAACTTCTAAACGAAGTTGCACAGGCATTTATTAATGAAACCATTTACGACATTTCGGATATCGACCTCATAAAAACATTAAAAGGAATTATTTGCCGACTTGCCAATCAGGGGCGCAATATTATTGTGGGGCGGTCGGCCGGAGTTATTCTGAGAAACGTACCAAATAAACTAAACATTCGACTTGAAGCACCTGCAGAATGGCGAATTAATCGATTGATGCAAATTAACGAATTCAGCAGGTCGGAAGCTTCCGATTATATTACAAGTATGGACAGCAAACGCGATTCGTTTATTGAAAAAGTGATTGGAAGAAGAGCCAGAAATAACGATTTCGATGTTATTTTTAATTATGCTATGCTCGAAGACGACCAAATTGTTGATGCTGTAGTAACCATTCTTAGAAGCAAGAAAATTATATCCGGCCCCGGAGGATTATAGTTAAGTACATACTTATAGTTAAAAACTCCAAAAAGCTAAATGAATTGAGAATATCAGAAAAATGCAATTCAAGAGTGTCTGAATTCCCCAAAACAAATTGATCCAAAGATTTTTAGTTCAATACGTTACAATTACCTTTAATTAAAGCAACGAAACACTTTTGTTATAAAAGACTTCAAACACAGAAGCAGAATTAAGTTAGAGCACTATTTTTTTTATCTTGTGCTTTGATTCAAAATTTCAAACGAATGAAACAGCTTTTACTATTTCTATTTGTATTCATCGGGTTTTCAGCATTTTGCCAAAAACCCAAAAAAGCAGTAAATATAGCAGCAATCCCAATTGTATCGTACAACAAATCGTTTGGCGCTCAAATAGGAATAATGACCAATGCATATTATAATGTCGATAAAAGTGATACGATTTCGCCCGTATCTGTAGTTGGAGTAATGGGCTCTTATTTTATGAACGGAACCTATTTTGCCGGCCTTTTTACGAAAAACTATTTTAATGAGGATAAATGGCGAACAAATTTTATGTATTTTGCCGGAAACGTTGAATTTCAAACATATATTAATTACCCCGATTTTATTTTTAATTATTTCGATTTGAAAAACGATGGTGCTTTCTTAGAGTATAATACGAAATTCAATTACCTTGAGTTGGCAGGAGAAAGGCAGATAATAAAGAACTTATTTTTAGGAGTAAGAATGTCTTATTCGCACGTAGTAACCAATTTTGCAACCGACCTCATACCTGAAGAAACCGACAAATTAATGGGGATAGGTTTTGTTTCGGAATACGATAGCCGCGATTATATAATGAATACTAAATCTGGTATGAATGCAAAATTTGATACGTATTCGTTTCTAAATGCGTTGGGTTCATCGAGCCAGTATCACCGAATTGCAATGGAGTTTAACAAATATTTTTCGCTTACACAGCATGCATTAATAATGGCCCGTTTTTATAGTGTTCTTTCGGTTGGTGACGTACCATTTTCGGGACAAAATATTGTTGGACGCGACGATTTACGAGGTTATAGCAACGGAAAATATAGAGGAAATCAGGTGTATAATATTCAATCGGAGTACCGTTGGAATTTCTACAAAAGGTGGGGAATGGTTGCTTTTGGCGGCGTAGCAGTTGCCACCGAAAATTTAAAAGGCGATAAATACAGCGGGCTTCTTCCTGCTATTGGCACCGGCATTCGATTTAATGCAATTCGTTCACGCAATATTAATGTTGGTATGGATGTGGCTGTTGGGAAACAAGATTGGGGCCTCTATTTTAGGATTGGAGAAGCTTTTAGCAGATAGTTTTATTTTATTTCTGTTACACCAAATTCCAAAATAGCCATGGGCTTATCGGTAAGTTTCGTCATTCGTCGATAAACTTTATCCAAAGTTTCAGAAAAATCGCGGTATTCATCGCCTTCTTCTTGTGGGCCATATACACTAACTCCAATCCAATCAATATAATTATCGCCTGGATAATAATTTTCAAAATCATTCCATACCTCAATAGGTTCACTATCAGCGTCTATGTGGAAAAACCAAGTTATGTTTGTTGCTCCGTTTTCTCTACAGATATCAATGATATGGCGGTAAGCATCACGGAATCTTTCGGGACCGTCTGCAATTGAGGTATCTCCGTAAGCATCAGTCTTTCCTGCGCCATTGTATAGCCCATTCCAAGGAAACCAGCTACCATTAACTTCTGTTCCAAATTCTGCAAGAAGCGGAATGTTTGTATTGGCCGCATCTTTTGCCCATTGTGTAAGTTCACCGTCAAAATCTCCATCAATAATTTTTTGCATCGAAAAAAGGGTGTCAGCAACGTATTCTTCATAGTTGGTTCGTGGCATAAGTCGGATAAATGGTATTTTTCCTGTTGATGATATTGTCCTGACTGCTTCAAATGGGAAATTAACTCCATCAGTCCAATTATTCGAGAAATAAGCCCAAACAATGTCTTTGTCAGCCAATTCAATAAATTCATTAATCCTATCAGAAGTAACAATATCTTCTGTTCCGCCAAAATCGGGGAAAGCAGAATGGTAAATACCACTAACAGGTGCAGCCAATTTACCATTTTGTAAATTTGAATTGGTGATAAATGTGTGAGAATTAATACTTTGTCGGTATGCATCGAGGCTTTCAGGCGAGGAATCAATCCGTAATTTGACCTTTTTTCTGCCGTCTTCCCAATTTTCATTCCACCACGAAATTGCTTTAATTCCTGGATAGTTGCCACTTTCGAAACTAATGAAAGCATTTTTTATCCATTCAGATTTTTTGTTAGGAATATCCTGTTTATTACAAGAGATAAAAGCTATTGCTATTAGTATCGATAATACTTTTATACTTCTTCTGTTCATATTCATTGCTTAATTAAACCTAACGATTTATGTAAAGAATGAGATTAAAGGTGCAGGACTTTCAATTCTGTATGTAGCCAATTTGTTGTTTATAATATTATCCGTCAGCTGACAGACCGTCAAATTGTAAAAGACCGCGAAACAGTTCAATTTCTACAAAAACACGTTTTGTATTTAGCTTTTGATGGCGATATATGTTTTATTCAAGTTAAACTTTTACCATTGCCCTGATTGTTTTGCAGTCAAATCTTTTATATGTAACTTAAGAACAATCACATTATCAACGGCCTTATCATTGTAAACATTTTCTTTTTTCCCGTGATGCTCCATAATAACATTTAGTCCGTCAACTTTCTGTTTTTTGTCGCTTATCAATTCAATATTTCCATAGCCAATTATGGAACGGTATTTTGTTGTCCAGTTACAAGATAACTCATCTTTTAACACTTTGTGTTCTTGTTCTATTTCAAACCCGACGTTACCGTTTTGTTTTAACAACTCAATTTTTCTACCTTCTAATGCACTATGTAAGTATAAAACACTGTTTCTGTAACCGTAATTCATTGGAACTATATACGGATATTCATCGGCAAATATTGCAATTCTACAAATTTGAGCCTTTTGCAATATTTCTCTAATTACCTCTTTGTTGATAATCCTCTTTTCGTTTCGTCTCATTGGTTTCCAAAGGTCAAGTTTTCTATTTGTAATTGTGGCTTTTTTTCTTGGCGGAATTCGCTATTCATTCAGCCGTGTTTCACGTCCATTCGTTGATGTAGAATTCTGAAATTTCAATTTCTTTGTTCTTTTTAATGATTTTATAGAAAATGAAATGTGATTACATTCGTGAACTTCTTGCCTTGTATCTTGTCAAAAAACCGATTAGTAAAAGCCAACTGAAATTAAAATTCCACTCAAAGAAACTGCATTACACAATTTTACGAAGCACCGGATCCCATTCGGTACGCCGCTTTTCGACATACGATTTTTGAGCCATTAAAATGGTAACACCCTCTTCGAAAGCACGTTCAATATTTGCACTTGTTGTGCCTCCGTGACGAATACAGTTTATCCACTCTTTTACATGAAGATGAGTTACATCAACACGTTTTCCGTTAATTACAGTAGACGTTAATCCGCGCGATGCATAATATTTTTCGGTGGCCGAAGTAACTGCATCAATGTCGCCGGAGCCCGGATTAACTACAATCATCGGGCTACTTGTGTCAATGGTTCCGTCTTTAATTTTATCCTTATATTTTGTCGAGTTGTTGTCGGCAGTAATGGTCAGCGAGCCACCAAGTTCCATCGATGCATCGTGCCCCATAAAGACTCGTCCGCGCTGACGGCTGTTTGCCAAACTTGCGCTATAAATAAGAGTCATATTCCGTTCGGGATATTCCCACGAAACATTGAGCGTATCAGGAATATCTCTATTGTCTTTCCAGTAGTAAATACCTCCCGAAGCCATTGCCGATTTTGGAATTCCCATTCTAAGAAGTTGATTTACAGCATCGTATTCGTGCGAAAATAGTTGTCCCAACATTCCTGTGTCGTAGTCGAAAAACTTGGTCCAGTTGTAGTAACGGTCGAGTGAGAACGGCACTTTTGGCCGGTTTCCTAACCACTGATCCCAGTCTATTGAATTCAGGTCGCCGGGTTTTGGTTTTCCATTGGCATCGAGATTCCGAATCCAGGCACCGCTGGCAGTATTTCTGTTGGTTGTTGTTTCAACCAGTGTAATTTTCCCTAAAATATCTTTTTTAATAATCTGTTTTGCCTGCTGAAAAATGGCGTTTTGCGTAATCTGGTGCCCCAGTTGAAAAACGCGGTCGCTGTTTTTTACTGCCGTATAAACTTCGTTTAGCTCGTCTTCGGTAAGTGCTATACTCTTTTCGCAATACACATGTTTGCCTGCTTTTACGGCATCGGTGGTAATTCGTGCATGGTGGTGGTCGGGAGTAGCCACAATTACAGCATCAATAGAGTCGTCTTGCAACATCTCTTTATAGGTGCGGTAACGTTTTACCGGAAGTTCCGACGGTTTTCCGTTTCCTGCAGGTGTTTTACAAGCTGCCACCTCAAGTCCTTTTTTTGCATGAAGGTCGAATACATCGCAAATACCTACAATGGCAACATTCAGATTGTCTTGCTGTTGCCACTCTTTAATGGTTCCGTTTTCCTGCATCGATTCTATTTTCGAAGAGCTTGCGAACCCCAGTGCTCTTGCCAATGCTGTTGCACGGTTGCCGAATCCAATCATTCCTATTCTGAGTAATTTACCGTCGGCTGCATTGGTAATTTCCTTTGGTGCTTGTAAATCGTCGAGCCCAAGTTCTTTTATTAATCCGGCACTTTTATTTTTATCAACCGATATTTTATGCATCAACTCGTAACCAAAATATCCGAGAACAGGAATGCCTGCCAGCGCTTTTAATACGGTTCTTCGCGATTGTGATGGCTGTTTTTCTTGCGGTTGTTTATTTATTTCTTTCGTCATTGTTTTTCAATTTATTTGGTTTTGTTGAAATAGCGGGAGATGAAAGCATCTAATCCAATTATCTTTCCGGTAGGGAAGAGATAAAGTACAAATAGGGCAACGGCTTCGATTAATGTTTTGCTAACAATTAAATAGCTTCCTTCGGTTGGAACCGAATATTCGATACCAATAATTGGTGCATTGTTTAAATAGTAGAGAAAAACAAGCAGCGCACCGGCAATTGAGGCAGTCCGGGTAAACAGTCCGAGGATGAGTCCCAGCCCGATTGCAATTAATCCCCATATATTTAGAAAGTCGACAGCGTTTAAAACTGCACTGTTCGAAACAATCCAATGTGCTACGCCTGATAGAATCCATTGCGATTCGTTTAAAAAATTAGCCGAAGTCCAGTTGGGTAAAAGCATTTTCGAAACTCCTTCGTATAAAATGTGCCATCCCACAATCATACGTAATGCAACCAGCGAAACAAGTTGAACTGTTGAATAGGTTTTGTTGATATTCATAAGTAATGTTTTAAGTTTATCGAAGAAAACCGGCAGAGCCAAAAGAGGTCCGTATAAATTCTTCAAAAACAAAAGTAAAATTATCGAAATATATGGCAAAAAAAGAGTCGTGTATTTTTAATTACTTCACATAAATAATACAAGGGTAACTTTTTGTGATTTTTGAATTGTTTTTTTCTGCCTTTCGTGTGTTAACCGGTTAGATGCAATTGAGGCAGTGTGTACAGGCGCTGCGCCAGGGATTGGAGTGATACCCTGTTGCAGAGCCGGCCGAGTGGTTGTTGGCAAACGGCTGCGACCGGAGGAAGCACACGGATTGCCTACAACCACCGGAATGGCGCAAAACCGGTAGTACGGAAAGCCCGCCCGGGCGCAAAATAAAATATTATTTGGGTACTTTTTCGCCGGGGAATCGTTTGGCGTACTCTTTCCAAAACAGCTTAACTTCGCTTTTCATCTCTTTCGAGAGGGAGAGGATGCCGAACAGGTTTGGAATGGTCATAAGTGCGATGGTGATGCCCGAAAGTGTCCAGATAATTGTAGTGTCGGCGAACGATGCGAAGAAAAATGCGACGACATAAATTAGCCGGAAATAGACTACGCTTTTTACTCCGAAGAGGTAGGTCATGGCGCGGTCGCCGTAATACGACCAGCTTATGGCGGTTGAAAAAGCAAACATAAGCAGGCCGATGGAGACAATGTATTTTCCGTATTCGCCAAACCAGCTGCGGGTGAATGCCACCGTAGTGAGAGGGGCACTGTGCAGTAGCGATTTTCCGGTGAGTGAAACTCCATCTTGCGCGACAAGTTTACCATTGTTAAACTGAATTTTTCCGTTGTAGGGCTGTTTGTTTACCCAAACTCTTACGTTTTCGGCTACCGAGCGTGCGTGAATAATTGTGGGTTGATTTTCAATAACTCCGTTAACAACAGTTAGGTCTCCGGTAAATTGTTTAAGCTGTTCTTCGCCGGCTAAAAAGTGGTACAGTTTTTCGGTGTCGGCTTTGTTTTTGTCGGAGTAGTTTCCGGCTAAAACGGTGAGGTCGGCTTCCTGAAATTTGTTCTCAATTTTTTCGGTCCACACGCCCGACGAAAGGAGTACCATTCCGGTAAGCGAGCAAATTACAATGGTATCGATAAATGGTTCGAGCAGAGCAACGAGTCCTTCGGAAACGGGCTCGTGCGCACGTGCTGCCGCGTGTGCAATTGGTGCCGAACCCTGTCCGGCTTCGTTCGAAAAGAGGCCGCGGTTTACGCCGCGATTAAATGCAAAAGCAATGCTTCCTCCAAGAAAGCCACCGGCTGCTGCCGACCCGGTAAACAGATGGGTTACAATTGCTTCTAACGATGGAATTATATTTTGATAATTGTATCCGATAACGGCAATTGCACCAATAAAATAGACGGCAGCCATAAGCGGAACCAGTGTTGATGTAACTTTGGCAATACGTTTTATTCCGCCAATTATTACCAGTCCAAGAAGTGCTGCAAGTATTGCACCGGTTACCATATGTTTTATTCCGAAAGTTTGAAACAGCGAATTTGAGATGCTGTTTATTTGTGGTAAACTACCTGTTCCAAACGAAGAGAGAACGGTTGCAACGGCAAAAATAGCTGCCAGCCATTTCATGTTTAACCGGTTTTTCATATAGTACATTGGGCCGCCCGATATAGAGCCATCGGCAGCGGTTTCGCGGTATTTGTGCGAGAGTGTAACTTCCACAAATTTAGTGGTCATTCCTACTGCTGCGGTAACCAACATCCAAAAAAGTGCCGCCGGTCCGCCAAGGTGAATAGCAAGTGCCACACCGGCAATATTTCCTGTACCCACAGTTCCCGAAAGTGCAGTTGTTAACGCCTGAAAATGCGATGTGTCGCCAACGTCGCCCTCTTTGTCGAATTTGCCCCGAACAATGCGAAGCGAATGTTTTAAATAGCGGAATTGTGGAAATTTCAGGTAGATGGTGAAAAATATTCCGGTTCCCAGTAACAGGAAAACAAACCATTGCGAACCACCAATATAACTGTCGATTAAAGAGAGAATGTCGTTAACTTTATTCATTGCAGGAAAAGTGTAATTAATTTTAGCCGAAAATAGCACAAACTATTTTAAATTGTTGCAACGGTTGAATAATTTATACTCAAACCAAATAGCTTTATGCCTGTTTTTTGCTCTGAATTTCTATCTGATTTGGGCTTTAATAGAATTGTGTTATTTAATCGTCGAGAACCAATAATTCTATTTTTCTGAAATCGGTATTATGACTTTCGGCTTGTAACGAAATTGTTCCTTTGGTAAGTATCTTATCGCCGTTGGCGGGCAGCAGTTTTTTGTAATACTGGTCGTTGGGGTCGAGTTGCGGTTTTTCGTAATGCATTACCTCTTTCCCGTCAATAAAGTGGCGAATTACTTTTCCTCCGTGTACTTCTACCTCAACAGAAACCCACTGGTCGCCGTTGTAGGTTTTCGATTTAGAAGGTGTACAGTGTCTGGTAATTAGTTTTCCATCCATTTCAATATTCGTTCCGGGTGTACAAACATTCATAGTTGGTCGTTCGCCTTTTCCACTTCCTCCAAGCAGTTGAACTTCTATTGATGTTGGGAATTTCTGGTCTAACTCCATCGACTCGGCACTTTGCCCGTGTATCATAATTCCGTTATTCCGAAAAGCCCAGCCGGGACCTCCTTTTACCTGTTCGCCAACAAAACGGTATTCCACTCTGAGCCTGTAATTCGAAAAAACTCCTTTGTAAAAAATATGACCGAACTCGCCATTAAAACTATCCCAGTTTTTATAACTCACACGGAGCATTCCATCTTCAACACGAAATGTATTATTATAATTATCGCCCAGTTTATGACCGGTGAATTTAATGTCCCAGTTGCTTAAATCTTTCCCGTTGAAAAGTTGAATCCAGTTTTCTTTATCAGGATTTTCGGCGGTTTTTTTATTTTTTGTATGCGAATTACACGAAGAGAAAAACAGAATAAAAACTACTAAAAACAGTTTTGAAAAGGTACTAAATGTGCGCATAATTATTTTTTAAATGAATAAAAGTAAAGATAAAACAAATTTTATACTTTTGCGGCGGCAGACCGCTTTATCGTGCCGGCATTTATTGCCGGTAAGGAAAGTCCGGGCAACGCAGGGCACCGTGCTTCTTAACGGGAAGATCTTTGAAAGGGGATAGCAACGTAACAGAAAATAACCACCCCTAACCGACGTGTCGGTTTGGGGAACGGGTGAAAAGGTGCGGTAAAAGCGCACCGGCGGAAGTGGTAACACAGCCGGCCGTACGTCTCACGGGTTGCAAAGCCAAATATATCCCGATTGTTTGCCGCTGTTGCGGTACAACGGAGCTGCCCGCTCTGTTTCTTTGACGCACGAAGAAGTCGGGAGGGGTAGGCTGCAGGAGCAAAACAGCAATGTTTTGACTAGATAAATGATAAAGGGTCGCGATGTTTATCGCGATTACAGAACCCGGCTTACAGGTCTGCCATTTTTTTTCAATCAGAAAGAGGTATACGAATTATCTCTTTTGTTTTTTTCTGAAAATAACTTTTAGCTCAACAGTTGTGGCTATTTGTTTTCCGTCTTTAATTTCAGGACTCCAGTGCGGGCCGTTTTTAATTATTTCGCAGGCTTTGTTAAACAGGAGCGTGTCGGCTCTGTTTATATTTTGAAAGTTGTACAGATTTCCTTCTGTATCGATTTCAAATTTTACTCTAATTTTTTCTTTTCGCTTTTTATAATTGGCTGGTAAAACGGCGGTTGAATCTAAATACGCATTGTATTTATTTAACCCGGTAACAGGACGGGCATCCGAGTCTTCGACAATTTTTCCTTCGGGAGCTACTGCCGCGACAGGTGCAGCAACCGGTGCCTGTGCGGTAACGGCAGCTCCTGAAAAAGATTTGCTGTTGGTTGTTGCCTTTCGTTGTTGCGCACTTTTTGCTGTTCGAAATTTATCATTGTCCTCATTTATTTCCGTTTCGTCGGAATCAAAATCTTCAACAATCATTAACACTTGGTGTGCATTTTTTGTGGACACATTATCTTCTGTTTTTTTCTTGCTTCTGGCAGCGTTCTTTTGGGGTAATTTTGCAGTCTCTTTTTCCGGGCTTTTCTCTCTTTTAACCGGTTGTTCAACCATTTTAGTTTCTTCATCAACTTCGGACTGAACAGTCTGTTTTTTTAGCGGTTTGTATTTTTCTGCACTCTTTTCAGTTTTTTCAACCGGCTTGGTTTCAACAGTTTGCAACGGTTTGTTTTCTGTTTGAATCTGCATCCAAATTACTCCGGCAGTAATTAGCAGCAAAATAGTGGCTGCTGCTGCCATAAAACGGAATCTGTTTTTTTGTTTTACAGGAGCAATTTGTTTTTGTAAATCATTTAAATCGTTTTCAATATTTTCAGGTTTATAACCGGAGAAACCTTCCAGTGCTTCGGCTTCGAAAGGGTGTTTTTGCAACTCCTTTTCAAAAGCATTGCGTTCGCTGTCGGTCATCTCATTTTTCAGATACCTGAAAAAATCTTTTCTGCTGATATGTGTTTTGTTATCGTTCATTTTTGTTTATCCAAACAAATCTTTAAATTTCTTTTTCCGTTTTGAATAAAGCTTTTTACCTTTTTCTCCTCGATGTTTAAAGTCGTTGCAATTTCGTGGTAGCAGCGGTTTTTGTAATAAAAAAGCCTGATACATTGTTGTTGTTCTGCCTTTAATTTTTCGATGCAGTTTGCAAGTGCTTTTTCCAGAGCTGCATTTTGTTCTTCGTCAAGAGGATGCAGGTCGACCTCTTTTTCCATAAAAATTTCCATCTCTTTTTCCGATGAGACCGAAACCGTGTTGCCGGGTTTGGTTTTTCGCAGCTCCATTAAACAGTAGTTTTTGGCAACTACATACAGCCAGCTTTTAAAATTGCCAACCTCGTGTTTACCAACCTCAACCAAAACTTTTTCGTACAACTCAATTACCGCATCTTTGGCTTTTTCGGAATTTTTAAAATACTTTAAACAAACCCCGTAAACCAAATGCATATGACGCGAATACAACTCCCCGAGAACTTCCTGATTGTTATTGTTCAGAAACGTTTCGAGTAGCTCCGAATCGGTTTTAGCTTTTTTATTTCTGTTTAATGGAATGAGTTGCATTAATTTTAAATGCTATTTTAGAATGATACGTTTTGTAAAATTAATTTTACTCTGACAATGTTATTTAATTTCTTTTTTCAATTTATCTGGCTCCATCTGTTATCAAATAATGTAACAATGCTTATTTCTTTAGAATTGAACCGATAATATAGTGAAGTTTGTTTGGTTAGAACAAGTTTGCGAAGCCCTTTTATTGCGTGCGTTTTTTTACCGCTTTCAGGATACTTTTGAATCTGTTTAAGTGCTTTGTCAAGTTTTTTTATAAAATTGTGCTTCACCTTAACCGACCATTCTGATTCTAAATATTCAAGTAATAAATCAAGTTTTACAGAAGCTCTTTTCGAAAGTTTTACAATTCTCATTACCTGTGTTTACTCATAAACTCTTCGTAATCTACAAGC
>JALUZN010000346.1 GCA_027011835.1 Draconibacterium sp.
AAATATGAGTGAACTTAAAAATTTGTATCAACAGAAAAACCTGCAACCAATTTTTTTGTTATTAATTTATTAATTTTAATTTTACGTAATAAGACTAGTTCTTAAACAATCAGTATTAATCACATAAAAAATAGAAACGATGGAGCAAAAAATCACTTTTAACGAGCTGCGAAAAATCAAAGACAGTTTGCCTGACGGTTCAATTAGGAAAATGGCCGAAGAGTTTGAAGTATCAGTAGAAACCGTCAGGAATTATTTTGGAGGTGCTAATTACACCGATGGGAAAGCAGTTGGAATTCATATGGAACCGGGGCCAAATGGAGGGATTGTTCTTCTCGATGATACAAGAATTCTCGATAGAGCGAAAGAACTTATTAAGGCGAATTAGTTGTTTAACAATATTTTCAAAACTGTCCTGTTTTTATAGGGCAGTTTTTTTATACCTTTTCGAAAACCATATTTTCATAAAAACGAAATAACAATCCTAATAGTAATCAAACTTTAATAAAAAATGAATCAAAAAACTTTACGTGAACAATTAACACCCAAAAACACAGTGTTGGGTATACAATTTCTTTTTGTTGCATTTGGTGCAACTGTATTGGTTCCTCTTCTTGTGGGTATCGATCCGGCAGTGGCACTATTTACTGCAGGAGTTGGTACACTTATTTTTCATCTGATAACAAAAGGGCAGGTTCCTGTTTTTCTGGGAAGTAGTTTTGCCTTTATTGCTCCAATAATTGAAGCTACAAAATTGTTTGGCTGGTCGGGAACGCTTTCCGGAATAATTGCCGTTGGACTGGTTTATGGAATTATGTCGGCGTTAATAAAAATGCGTGGAATAAAATTTATTGAACGGCTCTTCCCGGCAGTGGTGGTTGGTCCGGTAATTATGATTATTGGATTGTCGTTAGCATCGGCGGCTGTCGATATGGCAAAAAATAACTGGACATTAGCAACTGTAACCTTAATTACGGCAATTGTAGTTGTAATTTTTGGTAAAAAAATGATAAAATTAATTCCTGTTTTTATTGCCATTGCTGTGGGATACATTGTTGCAATAATTATGGGGAAGGTTGATTTCTCCGCCGTTCAGAATGCAGGATGGTTTACATTACCCGAATTTACTGTCCCCGAGTTTAGTTGGCAGGCTATTTTATATATGATTCCGGTAGCCATTGCACCTATTATTGAACACGTTGGCGATATTTATGCCATTGGCGGAGTTTGCGACAAAAACTTTATTGAGAAGCCGGGGCTTCACCGTACGATGCTGGGCGATGGAATTGCCACTGCAGTGGCCGGAATGTTTGGCGGTGTGCCCAATACAACTTATTCTGAAGTTACCGGAGCCATTGCATTAACCAAAGTTACCAACCCTTTTATATTGAGAATTGCCGCAATTACAGCAATTGTTTTTGCATTTGTCGGGAAAATTAGTGGATTCCTAAAGACGATTCCCACAGCGGTTTTAGGTGGAATAATGCTGCTTCTTTTTGGAATGATTGCATCGATTGGAATAAAAACATTAATCGATTCGAAAACCAATCTAAGCGAAACGCGAAATCAGGTAATTGTGTCGGTTGTATTAACTGTTGGAATTGGAGGAGCAATTATTCAGTATGGAAATTTCTCGCTAGCCGGAATTGGATTGGCTGCAACAGTTGGAATAATTTTAAACCTTATTCTTCCTCAGACCAAAAAAGAGGAGTAATACCAATTTGACTTTATAATGCCGTATAATTGAGTTGAATTATACGGCATTATTCGGTTAGTTTGGTGTAAATTATTTACCTTAAATACTCAATCCACACAGCTTTTTTCTGATGTTTATTGTGTTTCGAAAAAATCTAAGTAGTTTGAGCATAAAACAGGCCTAAAATCTTGCACTTTTAAAAGTATCAAATAGAATATCTAATTGGTTGAAATCTTTTTAG
>JALUZN010000347.1 GCA_027011835.1 Draconibacterium sp.
CCCACACATTTACCGGCAGGTTCAATCAACCTTTTTTCTGCTCCCAAAGACCAACCTCAATAAAAAAGCCGGGCCCGTAACGAACCCGACTTAGTTTTTACACTGTTTAATTGTTAATTCGGGTCTGCTGAAAAACAATTAGGCCACATATGACATACAGTCAGATACTATATTTAATGATTTTATAAGTGCAAGCTTGTCATCTTGTTATATTAAAAATGCTTGCATTTATTTATTCTATGTTTCGAATATTTTAACAGCTCAGCTGTACGCCATATTTGTACCTTATTCAGTTTGAAGTATTTATATACATCTGCACTTCACAAAGCCCAAATCTGACGCACATCTGAGCTTTTCAGCAGCCCCTAATTCAACTATTTCTCTTCTTCTACTTCCACGTTTAGTTGCATTGCGTTTCCCTTCTTACTTTTTGTTTTTTTTATGCGAATCCTTTTACCGTCGTCGGAAATAAATTCGCCCTCCTTTTCGCCCTCTTTATAGTGCATCACTTTGCCATTTTCATAAATTTTCATATTCCCGTCGTCGCCCGAAACTACTTTTATTGTTTTTACCCGGCCTTTATGTTTTGCCTGCATTGGCATACAATCTTCACCCCTCATAATAATAACCTGTTCGTTTTCTTCGGGCGATTTTTCAACCGGTTTTTTCCTAACAATCGTAATCTTTTCAGTCCCGTTTTTCAGCTCTTTTTTCTCGTACGAAATAATTCCGGGGTCGCTTAAATCAATAACATTTCTATGGTGGTGCATCATCATTCCATCGTCGTTAAACCCGATAACTTTAACGTCAATATCTTTGTCGAAGTCGCTAGCGCCATGTGCATCGAAGGTAACTACAGCCAACGAGTCGCCGTTAATTTTATACATATAACTGCCCGGAGCTGTGTTTTCACCCGATGTCATTACTACAACTTTTCCTTCGGCTCCCTCAATCACATCAATGTCGAAATTCGCTTCGCTGTTCGCTTTCACCATTGTTTCGTTTCCATTTGAAATTGTGTCGCCATTCCAGACCAACACCGTTCCATTGTCTATAACAGTGTCGAGCTTTGTTTTTTTACCATCGATTACAGTTACAACTTTAATGTGCTTTTTATTGTCTTGCGAAACCGCATTCAACGAAAAAGCAGCTATAAAAACAAATGCGAGAATAATGTTTCCATTCGTCGTTAAAAATCTTTTCATTTTACTCATTTTTTATGATTAATTTCTGCGAACAAATATAGCGCACAAGCTGTATACAAACCCGTTAAAGGGAGGTTAAAATCTGTTAAGGAAAAGTTAAAGTTTTAAGTGGCTTTTTTTTAATCTCTATATTTGAGGCATGAACAAGAAAGTTTTTACCGGATTAATTGTGCTAATGGCAATTTCTATTTTAGGAATTATTGCTGTGCAGATGATTTGGATAAACAATGCTTTAAAAGTTAAAAACGAACTGTTTAACCGCAGTGTTAACGAAGCTCTTTCGAAAACAGCAAAAAAACTCGAAGACATTCATAATTTCGGGGTGGTAAACGAAATGGCCTTTAACGACACACTTTTGAGGAACCGGAATTTAAAGAACGATTCGATAAAAATAAGGGTTAAAAACAAGAGCAGAGAACAACATCGTCGCGAGCCGATAAAAATTATTCGCAGCACAACGCAAAATAACGGAAATACTACAATTAGTATAACCGTTGAATCGGACACACTCGAACAGCAATCGCTAAAAACGTATAGCTATAAAATGAGTAGCGGACGCATCGCTGCAGCCAACCATTTTGTGATGAACGGACAAAATGGCCAATCGGAAATTATTGTGGTTTCGAACGACACTCTTTTTTCTGATGCCGATTCGTTATATACAATTAGCATGGTTAAAATCGATTCGTTGCTCACCCGTTTCGACACGTTAAAACTCGGGCAACCTGCGC
>JALUZN010000348.1 GCA_027011835.1 Draconibacterium sp.
GACAAAAAGAGTTTATCAACTGATTATCAACAACCTAGTGTATTTTTCAGGTTTGACTAACTATGTTTTTTCTCAACCTCGAGAAACGACCTCGTTAAACAACAATTGGGAGTTTTCACTTAATAATGCAGATATAAAAAGTCTGGATTCCGACAGTGTTCAGTGGGAAACAATAAACGTACCGCACACGTGGAACAACAAAGACATACAGTCTGGCGAGAAAGTTTATTACGGTACCGGCTGGTACAAAAAAGAGTTGCCCCCCGGGCAATTTAAGAAAGACAGAGAGTACTTTTTACGATTCGAGGGCGTGGGGCAATATGCCGAAGTTTATATGAACAGTAAATTTGTGGGCGAGCACCTTGGAAGTTATTCGACTTTCGTATTCAACATAACCAAATTTATTCTTCCCGATACAACGAATACCCTGCTTGTTAAAGTTAATAACGAGCTGAACCTGTCGTATCCGAAAGACAATTTCCTCTTTGGAATATATGGTGGAATTTATCGGCCTGTTTCACTAATTAGTACGGGAGAGCTTCACATTGCCCTTATCGATAATGCTTCATCGGGTGTATTTATTCATCAGGACGAGGTTAGCCACGAAAAAGCCTCTCTTACCATTGTTACCGACCTTAAAAATGACGGTTCCGAAATTCATAACGTAAAACTAAAACAGAGTCTTTATTCTCAGGAAGGAGAACTTATAGCAACAAACACAGAAGATTTAAACCTTTATCCCGGAGGAATTAAACCGGTTAATTCGCGTATGGAGATTGGAAACCCCCACCTGTGGAACGGGAGAAAAGCCCCCTACTTGTACAGGCTGGAAACCGAGTTAATACAAAATGGCCGGGTTCTGGATAAAGTAAGCAATACCACCGGTATGAGATTTTACAGAATAGATAAAGAGAAAGGATTTATACTTAACGGCGAACCATACAGGCTTTACGGCGTTTGCAGGCATCAGGAGTGGGAAAACAAAGGCAACGCTCTTTTGCCAAAACATCATAAAAAAGATATGGAACTGATATACGAAATCGGAGCCACATCCATAAGACTGGCACATTACGAGCAAGCAGATTACATTTATTCTCTGGCCGATTCGATGGGAATACTGATTTGGGCAGAAATCCCTTTTATTAACGGGTATAAAGAAGGAGCCGACGGGAATGCACTACAGCAACTCACAGAACTTATAAAACAGAGATTTAATCATCCTTCTATTTTTGTTTGAGGAATGCACAACGAAGTACTAAAAAACAATATTGTAAGCCAACCGGTAAACCTTACCATTAAACTTAACAATCTGGCAAAAACATTAGACCCTTCGCGCTACACGGTATCGGTAAGCAACCTTTGGTGGCTGTTCAATCATCGAATTCACCAACATACCGACTTGCAAGGATTTAACCAGTACACAGGATGGTATGGAGGCAAACCGGAAGAACTTTCGAAATGGATTAATAATTATCATACTGCAAAACCCGACATCAGATTCAGTATCTCAGAGTATGGTGCCGGAGGAAATATCTACCAGCAATCAAACGACATACAAACAACCCCCGACCCAAAATGTCAGTTTTTCCCCGAGCCTTATATGACCCACTATCACGAGGTTACCTACTCGGCAATTAAGAGAAATCCATTTATCTGGGGATCGTATGTTTGGAATATGTTCGACTTCTCCGTTCCCGAATGGGATAGAGGTGGCATTAAAGGGCGAAACCATAAAGGACTTATTACTTACGACAGAAAAACAAAGAAAGATGCATTTTTTTGGTACAAAGCAAACTGGTCGGATGAGCCTGTTCTTTACCTTGTTGGCCGTAGAAACAACCAACAGAAGAAAGGAAAATTTAAAATTTCTGCCTATAGTAACATCGGTGCACCGGAACTTTTTATCGACGGAAAAAGTATGGGAAAAATGGGAGAAGACAACTTTGATGTTAAATACAGTAAAGAGATATCGTTTAAAAAAGGAAAACATTTGATTGAAGTAAAACAGAAACACAAAGAGACTGTTCTCAACGATTCATATATTCTCTATATTGAAAAGAAAATAGAGAAGTAGTAAATTTGGCATAAAAAATAAAACCCTGAAGAACAAAATTCTTTAGGGTTTTAAAATATTCAACAAAAAATACCAGACCGGTTAATAGGCAAAAAGCGGATAATCTTTCATTAGTTGATTTACCTTTTCGCCAATCGATTTAATTCTTTTTTCATCGTTAATATTTGCAATGGCATCGTCGATTAGCTGAACCACAACGGGCATGAAATCTTCTTTTACCCCGCGTGTTGTAATTGCCGGAGTTCCCACACGCAAACCCGAAGTTTGAAATGGCGAACGGCTATCGAACGGAACCATATTTTTATTTACGGTAATCTCTGCATTTACCAGTGTATTCTCCACCACTTTCCCGGTAATTTCGGGGTATTTTGTACGCAAGTCTATCAGCATCGAGTGGTTATCGGTACCTCCCGAAATAACTTTGTATCCCAGGTCGATAAAAGCCTGCGCCATTACGGCAGCATTCTTTTTCACCTGTGCCTGATACTCTTTGTATTCAGGAGTAAGTGCCTCGCCGAAAGCAACAGCTTTTGCTGCAATAACGTGCTCTAACGGGCCACCTTGCTGACCGGGAAAAACAGCAGAATCGAGCAACGATGACATTTTTCTGACGACTCCTTTTTTGGTTACAATTCCCCAGGGATTATCAAAATCTTTTCCTATTAAAATTACTCCTCCGCGCGGGCCACGCAATGTTTTATGTGTTGTAGAAGTAACTACGTGGGCATATTTTACCGGATTATCTAACAAATCGGCGGCAATTAAACCGGCGGGATGCGCCATATCGACCATAAACAGTGCGCCTACTTTATCAGCAATTTTTCTCATTCGTGCATAGTCCCACTCCCGGCTGTATGCCGAAGCTCCTCCAATAATTAACTTTGGTTTATGTGCTATGGCAAGTGCCTCCATCTCGTCGTAATCAACTCTTCCTGTCTCCTCTTTTACACGGTATGCAACCGGCTTATACAAGATACCCGACGAGTTTACAAACGAGCCGTGCGAAAGGTGCCCGCCGTGCGAAAGGTCGAGGCCAAGAAATACATCACCCGGTTTTAAAATAACACTTAAAACAGCTGCATTTGCCTGAGCTCCCGAATGTGGCTGTACATTTGCCCACTCGGCGCCATAGAGTTCTTTAATTCGGTCGATGGCTAACTGCTCGGTCATATCAACAAACTGGCAACCACCATAATAACGTTTGCCCGGATAACCTTCGGCATATTTATTTGTCATTACCGACCCCATTGCTTCTAAAACCTGATCGCTTACAAAGTTCTCTGACGCAATAAGTTCAATCCCTCCAAGTTGGCGTTCACGTTCTTTTTTAATAATATCAAAAACCAAAGTGTCTCTCTTCATCTCAGTTATTCTTAAATTTTAAAAGCTCAAATATAACACATTTTAATGCACCCGATTGTCGATATAGTTCAGAAAAAACCATAACTTTTAAACAATTAATACCATATTGTTTAAAAACCTTTCTTTTCGTCAAAACATCAATCATAATAAATATATTTTTGGGTTGCCGGTCAGGGTAATGCCATAAAATTACTTTTGTCCTATCGGGCGGATTTTACTTTTTGGCTTAGTCCAAAAAATAAATGTTAAGTTGATACAAGTTGCTTTGTTAAAGAAAAAAATAACATCTTAATAAATTCAGAAAACCTACCTGAATTGAGTATATTTGAGATTCCACAATTAATGCAATTAAAACTATTGGTGTCCGTTTAAAATATGAGACTGCTTCGCTAGGCTCGCAATGACGCCAGTTGTATATTGATTGTGCGTGTTTGGGCTTGCTTTGCGAAAGAAGTTATTCTTAGTGTTCCTTAATCTGGCAAATATCTGAAATTAATGTCATTGCGATGACGAAGAATGAGGAAGAAGCAATCTAAATAATTATCCCGGACAGTAATGAATTAAAACAATGTTTAGCCTGTAAAATTATTTTATGAAAAACAAATTGAATATCCGTCCGCCGTTTTTAAGTGCTTTGTGTATTTTAACTTTTATTGGCAGTTCTCTTGGTTTTATCGGCTATTTTTTTGCTTCTGTTTTTTTCGAAAAGAGTACGGAGCTTATAATAAAGTATTCGTCGTGGCACTCTACCGATGTAATTTCGCCTCTCTATTTTACACTATTAATGGTTCTTTTTGCCTTCTCGTTAACCGGTGCCATAAGAATATGGAAATTCAGAAAGGGCGGATTTCTTATCTATTCGATAGCACAAATAAGTATCCTGTTTTTACCTGTAATTTGGATTGACTGGAATGCATTTTCGGCCACCAATGCAATTGCAACAGCCGTTTTTATTGTTGGATATGGTTTAAGCTTAAAAAGACGTAAACAATAAATGGTACAGGCCGGCTAATCTTTAAATTCCCAGCAACAACTTCCCTACATCTTTTCCTGCCGTAAACATTCGCTCCGGATTTTCAATCATCTCCTTTATTTTCACTAAAAAACCAACCGAATCTTTTCCGTCGATAATTCGATGGTCGTACGAAAGTGCAATGTACATCATCGGGCGAATAACAACCTGCCCGTTAACAGCAATTGGTCGCTCTACAATGTTGTGCATACCAAGTATTGCCGATTGTGGCGGGTTAATAATAGGAGTTGAAAGCAGCGACCCAAAAACGCCGCCATTGGTAATAGTAAATGTTCCGCCGGTTAACTCTTCAACCGATATTTTTTTTGTTCTCGCCTTTTCGGCCAGTGTTTTTATCTCCAATTCAATTTCGGCAATGGTTTTACTTTCGGCATTACGAACAACAGGCACCATCAATCCTTTGGGAGTCGACACGGCAATTCCCACATCGACAAACTGAGGCGACACAATTTCGTCGCCGTTTAACTGTGCATTTACCATCGGGAAATCGGTTGCTGCCACTGCTACTGCTTTGGTAAAAAACGACATAAATCCCACTTTAAAACCGTGAGTTTCGATAAACTTTTGTTGATTTGTTTTTCTCAAATCCATCAGAAAGCTCATATCAATTTCGTTAAAAGTGGTTAGCATTGCTGTCTCGTTTTTTACCGAAACCAAACGCGAACTCAGCTTTCTTCGCAAACTCGACATTCGTTTTTTATCGACCTCGCGCGACACCTTTTTTTGTTGAGCCGGTTGATTTTGCCGGCTTGTTTCTGCATTTAAAACGGCTTCCACCTCTTTTTTGCCCAGCCGTTTTAATCCGCTTAAAACATCGTTAACCGAAAGCTCGTTCTCCTTCATCATCGCTTTTGCCACCGCAGTAACTTTAACATTGCTTTCAGGCAACGCGTCGGCTTCTTTCTCGTCAAAATTTCTCTCCTCTTTTTTCTCAATATGAACGGCTGGTTCCGACTGCTTTTTTGCAGCCGGAGCGACAGTTGTATCGATTGTGCAAACCACATCGCCAACCGGAATTGAATCGCCTTCAGCAGCTTTTATTTCAATTTTACCGGCCTCAAGTGCAACAATGGTTAACGTTGCTTTATCCGATTCAACTTCGGCAATCTCCTGGTCTTTCTCAACCACCGCGCCATTTTCTACAAGCCACGTACCTATTTCAACTTCGGTTATCGATTCTCCCGGACTGGGAACTTTTACTTCTACTATCATTTTTAAATTCTTTAATCGGTAAAAACTGTGTCGATGATTAATTGTAATCCCTGCAAATGTTTATCCATTAAGCCAACGGCAGGGCTGGCACTTTCGGGGCGGGCTACCACCTCAAAATTAAACCTTTTTAATTTGCGCTGAATAAACGGCCAACCGCCCATATTTTCGGGTTCGTCTTGCGCCCAAATTAAGCGTTTACTTTTCTTATATTTTCGTACTACCTCTAAAATTTGTTTTTCAGCAATAGGATAGAGTTGTTCCATCCGCACAATTGCAATATTCTCAATGTTGTTTTTCGTTTTGTTCTCTTCCAGGTCGTAATAGAGTCTGCCCGATGTAAAAACAACTTTTGTAACCTTTCTCGGGTCTGCCGCAGTATCGTCTATAATTTCGTTGAACCTGCCGCTTGCCAGCTCTTCAACTGTTGAAGTAACTTTTGGATGACGCAACAAACTTTTGGGGGTAAAAACAACTAGCGGCAATCGCAATTTCATTTTTACCTGCCGGCGCAAAATATGAAACATATTTGCCGGAGTAGTAGGAACCACAACCTGCATATTATTGTTGGCTGCCAGTTCGAGAAAACGTTCAATTCTACCGCTGGAATGTTCCGGTCCCTGCCCTTCGTAACCGTGAGGCAAAAACAGAGTCAGGCCGTTCATCATTCCCCATTTTTCGAATGCCGACGAAATGTACTGGTCGATTACCACCTGCGCCACATTATGAAAATCGCCAAATTGTGCTTCCCAAATTGTCAATCCGTTGGGTTGTGCCAGTGCGTATCCATACTCGAACCCCAAAACGGCATATTCCGAAAGCAACGAGTTATAGACATGAAACGATGCCTGATTTTCGGCAATATGTTTAAGTGGAAAATACTTTTTATCTGTTCCATCGATTACAAATGCAGCATGCCTGTGCGCAAAAGTACCCCGTTCACTGTCTTGTCCGCTTAACCGAACCGGATGCCCGTCGAGCACCAAACTGCCATAAGCAAGCAACTCTGCCATTGCCCAGTCTAACCGGTTGTTTTCCACCATCATTCGGCGGTCGGAAAGAATTCGTTCCACCTTTTTAAAAAAGGTTAAATCAGCAGGAAGATGATTGATTTTATCGGCAATATCCAAAAGTATTTCGGCCGAGACAGTCGTTTCAACTGTTTCAACAAATGCCTCTTTTTGGGGCATTTCATATTTCTTATACTCGTCAATCAGAAATTTCCTTATTTTGAGTTTTTTAATTTTTACCGACTCTTTCAGTTTATCGTTTAAAAAATCGTCGAACGCTTTTATCTCTTTTCGCGACTCTTCGAGTGTCATTATTCCCAACTCGTTTAT
>JALUZN010000349.1 GCA_027011835.1 Draconibacterium sp.
CCGTTGTATTTATCGAACCATATGCAAAAGACCAAAATAAACTTATTTTCGATATCGATTTAAAGAAATCTGCCACAGGTAAGTTTTGCGTTCTCAGAAAGAAATATCCCTGGGGAATAAATACCTATTAGGGAAATTGCCCAACTTATCCGCGAACAAAAAGGGCTTTAATAATTTCGGCAGCGATTTTAGGATTCTCTTTCAGGCGGCGTGTCGAATAACCAAACCAGTCTTCTCCATAAGGAACATAAACCCGCATTAAATGTCCTTTTTCAACAATCGATTTTCGCAGGTCGGGTGTTACCCCAAAAAGCATCTGAAACTCGTATCGGTTTTTCGGCACATTGTATTTGTCGAGAAGCTTATACGCCTCTGCCACAAGCTGTTTGTCGTGTGTGGCAATACCCACATACATTTTTTTCCGAAGCATAAAATCGAGTGCCTGTAAAAAATTCGCCTGTACCTCCTTAAATTCTTGAAATGCAATATTCTCGGGCTCAACATAAATGCCTTTACAAAGTCTGAAATTCAGTGGGTTTTCAGCAGTATTTAAATCGGCTAACGACTCTAAATCGCTTAATGTACGTCGCATATATGCCTGAACAACAAGCCCAACATTTGCAGGAAACTCCATTCTCAACTTCCGAAACAACTCAATCTCCCGGTCGACACATTGCGAGTCTTCCATATCGATACGAACAAATGAGTTTTTTGAAGCCGCAAAAGCAACAATCTCTCTGATATAGTTATAACAAACTTCTTTATCTAAAAGAAGTCCGAACATTGTGGGTTTCAACGAAAAATTCCCTTTTACCTTTTCAGCTGTAAACCGGGTAATTATTTCAATATACCGGTTTTTATTCTCTTCAGCCTGACTCAGGGTTTTAATAAATTCGCCCAATAAATCAATGGTTACTTCAATCTTGTTTTCGTTTAACAATTTCGAAGCAAGTACTCCCTCGTCGATTGTTTCTCCGGCAATGTATCGCTTCGAAAAAACCCACACCAGCTTTTTCGGCAATAACGGGATTATATTTGCTACTAATTTGTTCAACATTTACTATTTATTTTGAAACAAAAATAACACGAGAACCTCTATTAATTCAATGATGTTTATCAGTGGTAAGTTATGATTTAATGCAGGTTTTTAGCAAAATTGGCGAATGGAAGCAGACGAAAAAAAATGCACATTAATTTAATTGTGTTTCAACTAAAAAATTATCTTTGTCGCATATTAAAAAAGAATATTAAAAATAGAAAGATATGAAAGGAACTTCGTTAATTGTAAGTAGTGTACTATTTGTAGCTGTAGTCGTTTTATATGTACTGCACTTTACCGATAGCGACGCAAAAGAAAATAATCCATCGGCAAACGAAACAATTGCAGTTAACAGCGAATTAAAAATAGCCTACGTAAAAGCCGATTCAATTATTTTGAATTACGATTTATCGCAGGATTTACACGATGAATTCACAAAAAAACAGGAAGCATACACAACCGAATACGCTAAAAAACGTCAGAAGTTTGAAAAAGATGCAACTGCATTTCAGGAAAAAATTCAACGTGGTGGTTTTCTCACCGAAGAACGCGCAGTTCAGGAACGCGACCGTTTAGTTGGCATTGAAGCAGAAATCAGAAAAATGGACCAGGAGTTATCGACAAAATTATCCGATCTTCAAAACCAAAACAACAAACAAATTTTGGATAAACTAATGGCCTATTTAAACAAGCTAAATGCCGAAAAAAAATACGATTACATTTTTAATGCATCAAATATTTTAATAGGCAGAGAAGCCGACAATTTAACTGCCGTAGTTTTAAAAGCGTTAAACGACGATTACCAAAAAGAGCAAAAAACAAAATAGTTTACAAAAAATATTTAAAATGAATCCGGAAATATTTCCGGATTTTTTTTTTGAAAAAAATGTAGCTT
>JALUZN010000350.1 GCA_027011835.1 Draconibacterium sp.
GCTATATTGTTCCCAGCCACTTTCTAAAATATCTTTTAATTTCGAGTCGAGTAACTTAATACTTGCGGCAATTATTTCTTCCAAAACTTTTTGCCATTTTAATTGTGGTTCTTTTTTATTTATCTCCTTTTTAAGCAGAACTACCTGATCTTTTAATTCAACTTCGGAAAACATATTCATATGCAACTCAGGATGTCTGAACAGATGATTCAATGTTATTTCGTCGTATTTCATTTTAATTGATTTTTAAGGTTTGTTCTCCCCTATCAGGAATAATTTTAAGATTTAATTTGTATTTGGTCAATTCCGGGATAGATTCAAATACCTTCTGTTCTCCTTCGTCCCAAACTACTTTCAATTTCAGATTAGCATTTTCTCCGACTACCTTTTTCCTGTTTTTACCGGTTTTAATTTTCCTTTTTATTATTCCGGCTCCAAGCAATCCGGCAAGTAGTAGTGCACCTACCCCATAAATCCAGAGTGGCAACACTCTTTTATCCCGGACTTCAATTATAACAGATGTTCCCGGAGGCACTTTCTCTCCAGGAGAAATACTTTGTCGGACAACCATACCAACATTTTCACCGGAGTTTTCGACATAAACAATTGCATAGTTCAGTTTGCTCTTTTTAAGAGTTCGAATGGCATCATCGCGCCACATTCCTGTTACATCGGGCACAACTATAAATTCGTTGGCAGGTGTAACCGAAAATGTTATGTTTACCGTACTATTTTTATTTACAACTGTTCCGGCTGGTGGTGACTGTTCAATTACGGTACCCGGTTTTTTATCGACTACCGGTTTACTGGAAAACTGCCCGGCAGACAAACCAACAGACTTAAGAATCTCAGCTGCTTCATTCATAGAGTGGCCTATTAATTCTGGAACGGCAACAGATACAACCTCCGCTGCCCCAAGCGAAACAATTAGATTAATTCTTGTCCCGGCATTAACTTCCATCTTCTCTGTTGGAAATTGAGTTATTACTATTCCTGCCGGCTCTTCCGAAAACTCTTCACGAATATTACCCAATGCAAGCCGGTCATTAGACAGGTGTTGAATCGCAATTTCACGATTTAATCCTGTATACCGCCCAACAATTACCCGATCGGGAGTTGCCTGAATTCCGTAGGTTAAGTTTATTGCTGTCGATGGAGGCACTTGTGTTTGCGCAACAGGAAATTGATTAACAATTTTTCCGATTGCCTGATTGTTTACTACCGGAGTTACAGTTCCCAACTTTAATCCTATCTCTTTTAAGAGATCAAAAATCTGCCGGTTATTCCATAACCGACCTTCTAACTGCGGGACAACAACTGTTTTTACGGCAGGCGGTCCCTGCGAAATATCAAGATCTATTCTTGTTCCGGGGTCAACTTTCATCCCCTGCGTAGGGAACTGACTAATAACCACCCCATTGGGATAATCGGAATCCATCATCCGGATATTACCCAACGATAAATAATCGATTTGAATATTACGAATAGCAACATTGCTATTTAAACCAATATATTGCGGTACTTCTATTATCTCCGGAGCTCCCTTAACTCCATAAGTAATATTAATTGCTGTAAAAGGAGAAACGAAGATACGTGAAGGAATACTCTGACTGGTAATAATTCCTATGTTCTCATTATCAACCACAGGAGTGGCAGTACCCAGTTTTAGCTGCATTCCCTTTAAAAACTTCGAAATCTGTTTATAATTCCACGGGGCACCAACAAGTTGTGGGACAACAATGTTTTTTGCTGGCTGCAAATTATCCGTACGAATAATACCTGGCTGCATTCGCTGCATATTTCCAATTACAGACGAATCTATTTTAATAGTTCTGTACCTGCTACCCTGATCCTGCTCTATTTGTCCTAAAACTGAAAAAGTTGAAAAAGAAAAAATAATAATCAGAGCAAATGAAACAACCGTGCAACATCTCTTTTTTAATTTTAGATTTCTCATTTTAAAGCTCTTAAATTTTACTCCTTCCGTATCATTTTTCCCTCTTTTAAATACTCTTTCTGAATGCCTTTAATTAAATCATTATGAGAGATTGTATGTAGTTTCTTTTTTAAGGTTTGTAATCCTACATATTGAATGATGTTTACAATATTAGCACCGGTAATTTCATATTTCTTTGAAATCTCTTTTATCGAGATTGTATTATCTAACTTAATATTTTTAGGAATATAATTGTGCCACAAACGTTCGCGCTCTTCTACTCCCGGATTTTCGAATTCAACAATTGAATTAAACCTGCGTGTAAACGAGGAGTCGATATTCGATTTCATATTCGAAGCAAGAATCACCAGACCTGCGTGAGACTCAATACGTTGTAACAGATACGAAACTTCCTGATTGGCATATTTATCGTGTGCATCGCGAACGTTGGTACGTTTTCCAAAAATAGAGTCGGCCTCATCGAAAAAGAGAATCCAATCTTTATTTGCTGCCTTATCGAAAAGTTTCGAAAGGTTTTTTTCTGTTTCACCAATGTATTTCGAAACGACCATCGACAGGTCGATACGAAAGACATCGCGATTGGTGTATTTCCCCAACAAACAGGCGGTCAAAGTTTTTCCTGTTCCGGGAGCCCCGTGAAAAAGGATTCGGAATCCGGGCTTTATTTTCCCGCGCATTTCCCAGTCGTCCAGTAACTTTTCATTGTATTTCAGCCAGGTTTCAATCTCTCTAATTTCGGTTAGAGTTTTTTCCTGAAGAACTAAGTCTGTCCACTCTAATTCGGTTGTTATTAATTGTGCCGGAAAATCGTTGCTTAATTTTGGCTTCGATACTTTTCCCAAAGTAAACAAATCAACATATTCATCGTCGAGAATTAAACGACCACTCATTTTTGGCTCGCCTATTGGAACTTGTTCAATATAGAGTACATTTTTTCGTGCAAACAGATGATTTTCATCAAATAGTTTCGATACTTCAATTCGCTTTTCAATGTCTTTTCCTGCAAGAATGTATAAAACAGTTTCACCGGTTGGAAGTATACCACGGTGGTTTTTACCCTTCACTCCGCCAAACTCCGGAAACTCGCCACCGTTTGGAAGGAACTGTGCAATAATATCTGAAATAAAACCAGACAACAGATGAGGAACTATTGCCAAAAGGAGCACAATAATCTCCTGTTCAGACAACTTGTTTTCAACAATAAAACCGACTATTTTTGAATTACTTTTAATTAACTCATACTTAAGCAGCATAGGTGGTTTTTCGTGAAACTCAAGAGCCAGCCTTCTTTTTATAAAGATTTCTAAAAACTGAAGCTCCTTTTGAAATTCAGATTCATGTAAATTCTTTTCTTTCGATATCATTTGGCAAACTATTTTCCTGTTATTTCTGATGGTTTTTTTCCGCTAAAAACTCTCTATATCTATTCGCCTTTTCATTTTCCGGATCAACACACAGTATTTCATTTACTATTTTCTCTGCATTTTTATACTCGCCTAAATTTAAGTAAACAGCAGTTAAATCATTTTTTACTTTTTGATTGTCGGGATATAGCTTTATTAACAGCTCCATTTCTTTAACAGCATGTTTATAATCTCCTTTCGACAAATAATTTATGGAGAGGTAGTGCCGGGTATTATAATTATCGGGCTCGATTACCAAGCTCTTTTTAAACTCAATCTCTGCTATTCCAAAATTTTTAAGATTAAACTCACAAACACCTACATAATAGAAAATAGCCGCACTTTGATGCTCTGATTTAATCGACATAAATACCGATAATGCCTCTTCATAATTTCCAAGTGCCATATAATTTTTCGCAAGTTCAATTTTGTAATTATCGTTTTCGTTACTACGTAAAAGCCTTTTCCATAGTTCCGATGATTCAACAATTCGGTTACAGGCCTGATAGAACAAGGCGAGACTTGTTACTGTATTAACATTCTCCGAATTGATTTCCAGCGATTTTATGTAGTAAAATTCGGCTCTGCTATTCTCTTTTAACATGGTAAACGAGTTAGCCATATTTAAATAATAAGTATCACTTTCTATTGTTTTTATAGCTTTTTGGAAACATTCAATTGCTTTACGATATGCTTTCTTTTTATGATACAATAACCCCAAATTATTTAATACCGTTGCATTGTTTTCATTAATACCAAGAGCTTTCTTGTATTCTAGTTCAGCCTTCTCGAAACTACCATTTAAAAAATATTGTACACCTTTATTATTAATTTCATTCGTTTGTTCCATGCTTAATAGTTTAATCGAAAATATCGTCTTTAATATCTCGTGCTAAATTTTTTGCCATATCAACAACATCTAACTGTGGATAAATAACTTGAATATCATCGAATGAGATATCAAAAGGTTGATTCTCCTGATAATGAACAGGGAAAACAATTCCAAACTGTATATCAGGTCCCCAGCTAAATGAAACCAGATTATGCCTCCATGTTTCAGAAATAGAAAACCAACCGATTCCCAAACTTGCTCTGGCAAACGCATTTACATCGAATGAAAATTTTGGATTCACCGTAATTCTTCCTTCAGCATCGAGTACAATTCCTGTACCAGGACTCCAAGAGAGATCTACTGTTGCCAGTGCCTCACCTTCTAACCCAAGAGTTCCAGCCAGTTCAATTCCTCCCGACAAACTTGCAATAGCGATACTAAGCCCTAGTCCGAGGTCGCCACGGAGCGTAAGCCCCGCATCAGCAGGAATTGCAAATTCACCATGACCATTAATTGTTGTTTGATCTTCGTGATCGGGGTTGTATGTAACATCAGCCGATACAGCGCGTAGTTGCCCCGGGCCAAAACCGGCAGAAAAATCAAGCCCTCCGCTAATTTGGGCGACAAGACCGAGACTCCTTGGACCAAGAGGAATTGCGAACAGAGGAATTTCAACAGTTGGAACCGTAAACAAGTTTCTTCTGAACTCTATTCTGTCGAAGACATTAACTGTATCGGGTAAAGCAATGCGGCCATTAATTTCAAGTTCTCCATTTGGCAAAAATTTTACACCTGCAGTTGCCTCCAGCCACGGTGTAAGTTGTAATGTTAAACTTCCTCCGCCATAAACTCGCATTGTTTCGTTGGGTGCACCGGTCGGCTGTCCATCTTCTCCAATTGCCCTGTTTGTTGCTCCAACGCTAACTGTTCCACTTAACATACCCCTATTATAATCAGCACTTCCTTCAATTGTAATTGCTCCGTTCTCGTAAGAAACCGACAAGGTTGAATTGATACTTGGAATATCGGGTTGAGCAGTTCCCGAAACCATCACATCGTAATTTTCAGCACCATTTGTTTTTGCAATTCGGGCTTCAACTCTTCCACTTCTTATTCCGGGAACATCAGAACTTAAATTAAAATTACCACCAATTGAGAAACCTTCATTACCATAATTTACGCTCATTGTTCCCTGATCAATTCCGGGGATGTCAAGTTCAGCCTGCCCTGTTGCTGAAAAATTGTTTTCGCTATACGATGCAGTTATCGTGGCAGATTTTACACCTCGTACTTTTCCCGAAGGAATACCAATTTCACCACCAATAGTCCAAGTGTCATTTTTGTATTCAACATTTATCTGAGCCGGATTAAATAAATTTGAATCAAAATTAAATTCCCCAACAAGTTCAAGTGCTCCAGAAGTTGAAGCTAATGCTTCGATATGACCATCTCCAACCTGATTAATCGCAAAATTTGTCTGTCCTCTTAATCCCAAACCATTTTCGGTACTGGCAAATATTGTTAACGAAGTATTTGAGATTTCGAATGGTGGAGGTAAATTTATTTGATTAATTTCAAAAGTTTTCGAGACCTCAAATATTCCATTCGCCAGGGTGAACTCTATTGGATTTCCTCTGAATAGAGGTATTGAAGGATTTATCTGCCCGGATGCAGAAATACCATTAGGCAATAAATCAAGAGATAATATTTCAACCGGACTGGCTTTTTTCACCCGAAGTCCATATAATCCAGAGGTGATTGTTTGCTTAGTTAAATATCCTGCATATTTTGAGCCGGGGTATCGTATCACAGTAAAAACTTTATCTTCTGGCCAACGTTTCCATGTTTTATCAGAAGCAGGAATATTTACTGATATTGTTCCTAAATTAGCTGTGTTCTCAACTCCTTCTCCTTCAGAATTAAACTGCTTGCCAACAATTCTGAATGGGTTTCCGAGCCACGTGGCTTCATCACTATAAACATGATTATTGGTATCCGACCACCTAAACCTTTTCCCTAGTCCTCCGGATTCATTCGGAAAGACTCGAACCTCCCCTTCTCCTCCTATCTCTGCTAAACTTCCAGCTTCCATTGGAGTTAAATGTTCACCTATTTCAATTTGGTCTCTCGTCCAGAATTCGTTTTCAGTTACAGACTCTCCACCGCTTGAGGGGACGGCACTGTTAAAAACCAATGTGTATGCGTTTTTCAAATGCTCAACATTCCCATATTGGCTGGCATAAAGCTCATGGAATCCTCTCACTTTTGCATCAATTTCATTTTTTATTGAAGAACCACTTGACCTGTTTTTTGAAGAATCAAGCAATTCCATATTTTCCATTGTATTGGGCCATTGCACCTCATTCCAGTTTGCAAGTTGCAATTCAACAATATGGTCTACATCAAAACTTCTGAACTCCTTATTCTTACCCCAATTTGGTGTTGTAAGTGCCGGCAAAATTGTTTCAAGTGTTCCAATAAACATCGGTTTTACTGTTCGCCCGGTAATGTTTGCTTTAAATATGTATATTGTTTCAGGATTGGGTTCTGCGTGATTATGATGTCTATATATTTCGGTTAATCTTGAAGAAATATTAGTTGTACTAATTTGTTGCTTCCAAACTCCTTCACGCTGGTTTGTATTTCCTCTTAAATAATTTCTTTTTCTTTTTAAAGGTAATTTTGAGTTATATAAAGCACCACGATGGCCCATCAACTTAAACCCGGGAACAGGGATTTCCCTAAATGTAATTGTTTTGGCTGATTCATCGAGCACACCGGTTGTTTCATTCATTTCAGCAGTAGAATTATTTTCC
>JALUZN010000351.1 GCA_027011835.1 Draconibacterium sp.
AAATGATGATTATTGTGTATAATTATATTTTGAAAGTATTTATAGTAATTGCAATATATTTTACAATTTTGCAAAGTACAATTAAACCTTTTGTACAAAGTTACTTCTAATGAGCTATTGTATTTTAATAATTAAATAAATCTTAAAAATGAAAATTCTTTTATTTGCCATGTTGGTGCTGTTTGTCGTTTCGTGCAAACCAAAGTACAACCCTGAAATTTCGGCTGCCGATATTAAAAACAATATCGAGTATCTGGCTTCCGACTCGTTAAAAGGACGAAAACCGGGGAAAGAGGGAGGAAAACTGGCTGCCGACTTTATTCGTACGAAGTTTAAAAATGCCGGATTGAAACTGATGTTTAACAACGGCTACCAGAAATTTAAACTTGTAACTTCTGCCGAGATTGGCAAAGGAAATTCGTTAACAGTTAACGGAAAATCTTTTGAAGTTGAAAAAGACTTTTTGCCCTACGCTTTCTCTTCGAACACAAAAGCCGAAGCAACAGTTGTTTTTGCCGGTTACGGTTTGCAAGTAAACCTCGACAAAGCAAAGTGGGACGATTATAAAGGTGTTGATGTTGCCGGGAAATGGGTGCTGGCCCTGCAAGGCGACCCCGATATGGAAAATGCCGAAAGCCCGTTTGTACCTTTTTCAACCGAACGTGCAAAAGCGTTAAACGCAAGCGACAATAAAGCTGCCGGACTAATTTTGGTTGCTGGCCCGTCGTTCAGCAAAACCGATAATCTGCCAAAACTGTTTTTCGACAAAGATGTACGTCGCTATTCGTTCCCGGTTATTCAGGTTACACGCGAAGTGGCAAATCAAATGCTTGCCGGAACCGGAGAAACAGTTACATCGTTAGAAACAAAAATTGTTAACGAAAAAGCCCCTGTAAGTCTAACAGCTAACACTAAAGTTACTGCGAATGTAAAAGTCGATTTAAAAGAGATTGAGACACAAAACGTAGTGGCCGAGGTTCCGGGCAACGACCCGGCATTAAAAGACCAGTACATTGTTGTTGGTGCCCATTACGACCATTTAGGAATGGGCGGCCCGGGTTCGGGTTCGCGTATGCCCGACACAATCGCCGTTCATAATGGTGCCGACGATAATGCCTCGGGAACAGCCTCAGTAATAGAAATGGCCGAAAAAATGGCTTCGGAGAAAAACAACAAACGCAGTGTAATTTTTGTTGCTTTTGGTGCCGAAGAGATGGGGTTACTCGGGTCGAAAGCTTTTACCGCAAATCCACCCGTAGCAATCGATAAAATTGTTGCTATGTTTAATCTCGATATGGTTGGACGCCTCGATTCTGCATCGAATGCATTGAGTGTTGGCGGAACAAAAACAGCAAAAGAGACCGAAGATATTTTAAATAAACTGAATCCCGGATTCTCACTTTCATTCTCGGGTGAAGGCGTTGGCCCTTCCGACCACGCATCGTTTTATTTACAGGATATTCCGGTAATTTATTTAAATACCGGTGCTCATGCCGACTATCATACTCCGCGCGACGATGCCGAGTTTATTAATTTCGAAGGAATAAAAAAAGTTGACGACTATTGTTACGCACTGCTTACCGAAGTTGCCAACCGCGACAATGTTCTAACATTCCAGGAAGCCGGTCCTAAATTTAAGCGAAGTAGTGGCGCCCGTTATAAAGTAACGTTAGGAATTATGCCCGATTTTGCAGGAATGGAAAAACGTGGATTACGCGTTGACGCTGTAACAAAAGGGAAACCCGCATTCAATGGCGGAATGAAAAAAGGCGATATTATTGTTGCTATAGAAGGCAAAAAAGTGGGCGGAATTCACGATTATATGAGCCGTTTACAATCGCTCGAAGCCGGTAAAATTATTACTGTCGATGTAATCCGTAACAACGAACATACGGTTTTGCTTATCCAGTTGTAAAACAATTTGTAAAGAAACTTTAGAAAGGATTAAAACATTTGCTTTTCAGCAAACTGTTTTAATCCTTTTTTTTATCAAATCTTCTGTATAATAGTTCGTTATTCCGGCTCACTTCATAATTCGGGTTTGTACAATATTTAAATAGATTCCCAGAGGTATTTAAACTTTTGGGTTGCCGGTCAGAGGAATGCCATTATTTTACTTTTGCCCTATCGGGCAGATTTTACTTTTTGGCTTAGCCCAAAAAGTAAACAAAAAACCCAAGGCTACGTTCGCTTCGCTCGGAAAAGCTACGCAATAACGACTAAAATTACTGAACTCGTCGTACCTCCTCAAACAGCAGTAATTTTTTAACGTCGTTATTACTTGTTTTCCGGCTCACCGACCGAGGCCGTCGCTGTGAACTAGATTTCTGCATACGCATTTTATTAAAACAAAGGGTATGAGCTCCGGCAGGGAAAAAGCCGATTCATTAAATTTTAAATCGCCCCATCAACCCGAAAGTTAAGTTGATCCGTTATTCCGAAGAAATTCATTTGGAATAAAAATCAAACGATCTATTGTGGTATCAACAATGAATCAAAGCTTTACGTTCTCTACCATTCATTAATACCGAGAGCGGTTTATTAAACTTAACGTGCTTTATAAATTCAGTCTCCTCAATAATCTCCTGTTCTTTTAGAGCTTCCATTTTTATTTTCGATGTTCGCGAGTTATGCGCCACCGAAAAGTAGCCCACATTCATCGACGTAACATTATGGAAAAAATGCGACCCCAACGAGGCATCGAGCGGAAAATCGGGGAGTCCCATTTCCACAATAATTCGAGCTTTCGATATGTGTGCCCACATCACCGGAATCCCGGTAAACTGGTCGCGTGAGCCCCATCTTCCGGGGCCAATTAAAATGTAGTTTTTCCCTGATGCTTCGAAATGAGCATTTATGCTTCTAATTTCCTGCGCCATCTGTTTTGTTTTCATTTTATCGAATTTGTCGGGGTCAACAAAAACCACATCCCGAATGTCCTCAATTTTTCCATTTCCCATCCCCTGCTCGGCATACATAAATATTTTATCGTCTTCCACCTCTTTTAAATCAATCTCCACCTCCTCTTCAATTCTGATTAACGGTTTAATTTGCAACAAATAAAAAGTGGGTAGCCGGTTTTCATTCTTTCCCAAATCAATAGCATACTCTATTTCAACGGGCGAGCCCATTGCCTCTTTAAAAAGTTTTAAAAGAACCTGAAGGGTTTCGGCAAGTGGCAGGTAGTTGTATTTTAATATATTGGCAAAATCGACAACCCGCGGCCCTTTCCCTTGAATTCCGGGAATAAGGTCGTCGTTTTCGATGCTGTAAGTAGAAACCGAATATTCTAATGTTCCATCTTGTTCGGCATCTTTTATTCTGTATTTTTTTATCGCAGCATCTTCGCCATCACTAACCAAATCAAATTCTCTGTTCGAAAGATCGAGAGCGTAAAAATGTTTTTGCGAATCGCGAATCTGATCTTTTAACGAGGTAGGATTTATTTGCGGATAATGCGGACAAAACCTAAAAGAATTTTCGCCGCCCACAACATACATTCCCAAGCCTACTGCTGCCACCGAGAATCCGTCTTCGGGTTTCATATACGAGATGGGATAGTAGTTGTACGACTGTGCCACTCCCGAAATGTGAGGATAATATTTGCCGTTGTAGTTGTGCCCGATAATCTCCTGAATAACCACAGCCATTTTCTCCTCCTCAATTTTGTAATTCACAGCATCGAAATAAGCTTGTGCCGAATCGGTAAAAATACTGGCATAAACCAGTTTTATTGCCGTCTCTAAATGGTTGTAACGCACATTAATATCGGGGTGGTTATTCGGGATTAAATAGGTGCCATAAACTCCCGAAAAAGGTTGCAGCAGCGAATCTTCGAATAAACCCGACGACCGCACCGCCAACGGCTTTTTCATTTCGCCTAAATATTGTAACAACCGGTTTTTCATTTTATCGTCGAACTCCGATTCTAAAAAATGACGCCGTATAGACTGGTAGCTGTTTAGCGAATAAATATCGTCGTAAAGGTTGTTTATTTCAATAAACTTATCGAATTCGTAGGCTCCTAAAATAGCAGTAGCCGGAATTCTGATATTCATTTTTGGAATAAGCTTTTTAAAATTTATGTTCTCAATAAAGTTGCAGATAAATGCAATTCCACGCCCCTTTCCGCCCAGCGAACCTTTTGCCAGCCGAACAATAAAACGGTTCGAGGTAACAGATTCAGGTTCGAAATTTACAATTGTCCCTTTTCGCTTTTCGGCTCGTACTTTTTTAAAAACACTGAGGCAAAATTGCCTTAACTTTTCGGGAGAATCGAAATCGTCGAATTTTACAGGACGCAGTCGTTCGGCCATATTTATTTCGCCACGCGCCATTAACCAGGTCGAAAACGAGTTTCGAGTACCGTGGTAAACCAGTGCTTCGGTTGGTATTGTTTTCAGCATCTCCTGAAACTTTTCGATATTGTCGGCCTCGCCAAGTGGTTTCCCGTCCATTCCTTTAAATACAAAGTTGCCAAACCCCAAACGGCGATACAGAAAATTTAAAATATCCATCGAAAGACTTTCCGAATTTTTATTGATAAAATCGGCATTTACCGTTTTTGCCCGCTCAGCATTTGCAATATCGTGCGACTGCAACAGCAACGGAACAGGATATTTAAGCTTCTGTCGTGCATATTTTAAAAGTTCAATTCCGGCTTCATCGTCTTCCATACCGTTTCGTTCAAAACTCACATCCGAAATTACACTTAAAATGTATTTCGGATAACTGTTTAAAATATGAACGGCCTCTTCGAAATTACTTACCAACAGCACCTTTGGCCGCGCACGCATTCGCAATATTTTATGCAATTCGTCTTTTGCATCCTCTTTTACCAATATTTGAGTCTGCATCATAATAGTAGAAAAAAGTATTGGTAAATACCTCGAATAGTACTGAATACTGTCTTCTACCAAAAGAATAATGCGAACATTTCCGTTTTGTGTGTCGCGTGCTACATTTTTCTTATCCTCAATGTATTTTATCATTGCAAGAAATACATTCGAATTTCCATTAAAAACAAAAATGCGGTCGATAAAATCCAGTTTTTGCACTTCGTACTGAAAATATCGCAAGTCGGCATTGTTATTCACCAAAAGTAAAAGAGGAACTTTCGGTCTTAAAAAGCGGATTTTTTTTGCAGTTTTAACCGGTGTAACTTTATCGACACCGGCCATAACAATTACCATATCAAAATCTTTATGTTTCAGGGTCAGCAGAGCATCATCGCACGAATTCACACTGGTAAACCGCGGTGCAGCATACAAATTCAGCTGCAAGTATTCTCCAAAAATTTTATCGCTAAATTGCCCTTCACGAACAATTGAATACGAGTCGTAAAGCGTTGCCACCAGTAAAACTTCTTTAACCTTTGTTGGCATCAACTCCTGAAAAATATCACGGTCGGTTTTCTTCCGTTTATAAATCTGTGTCAGCGAAATATTTTCTAAATCCATACTTCCTCTTTTTTCCCGATGAAGTTAAAAAAAAATAATAGACCCGGCCTGTTTTGTTTTTCCATAAAACAAAAAAAATTCCCGAAGAAAAAATCTCCGGGAATTATATACTCAAACCAAATAGCTTTTAGATTTTTTGAGTCGTTCTTTTTCCCTTTTCCTGCAGCAACTAATTAAAACATAACAAAGGCTATGTCTGAATTATTTGCCTTGTAAAAGAAAAAAATAACTTTCTCAAATTCCCCGAAAAGCTATTTGGATTGAGTATATTTCAATCTTGAAATTGGTTAATCTAACTTATGAATTACCAGTCCCGAGCGCAATTTAGGCTCGAACCAGGTTGTTTTTGGTGGCATAATATTTCCGCTGTCGGCAATATTTATTAACTGCTGCATCGAAACCGGGAAGAGTGCAAAAGCCGCTTTCATTTCGCCACTGTCAACACGTTTTTTTAGTTCGCCTAAACCACGTATTCCTCCTATAAAATCGATTCGTTTCGAGGTTCGCAAATCTTTAATATCGAGAATTGGGCTTAACACCTGATTCGAAAGAATGGTTACATCTAAAACGCCAATCGGGTCGGTATCGTCAAACGTCCCTTTTTTGGCTGTTAATTTATACCAGTTTCCCGAAAGATAGAGACTGAATTCGTGTAGTTTTTCGGGTTTATAAACACCGGTGCCCATATTTTCCACATCGAAACCTTTCGAAAGTTCAGCAAGGAAATCAATGTCCGACAAACCATTTAAATCGGTAACAGTCCGGTTGTAATCGATAATTTGCAACTGATTATCGGGAAAATGAACAGCCATAAAATAGTTGTATTCTTCGTTGCCGGTGTGATTTGGATTTTGTGCGGTTTTTTCGGCACCGATACGTGCTGCTGCTGCGGTGCGGTGGTGCCCGTCGGCAACATAAGTAAACGGAACTTTTTCAGCAAAAAGTTGTTCAATCCTGCTGTTTGTTTCGGCACTGTTAATGGCCCAGAAATGGTGTCCGAACCCATCTTCGGCAGTAAAATCGTAGTCGGCTTCGTTATTGGTTACAATATTCTCAACAATTTCGTCTATTTCCGAAACTGCCTTGTATGCAAAAAATACCGGTTCTATGTTGGCGTTTAAATAGCGGGTTAAAACCATCCTATCCTCCTCTTTTTCCGGACGGGTTAATTCGTGCTTTTTAATAATCCCGTTTTCGTAATCGGCACAAGCAGCCGCACCAACAATTCCGTATTGTGTGCGTCCGTTCATGGTTTGTGCATAAATATAATATTTAGGTTCGGCATCCTGAACCAACCACCCTTTTTCCTGAAAAAGATTAAAATTTTCTACTGCTTTATTGTAAACCGTTTCCGAATGAATATCGTCAACTGCCGGACATTCAATTTCAGCTTTTGTAATTCGCAGTAACGATTCGGGTTTCCCCTTGGCCATTTTTGCTGCCTCTTCCGAGTTCATTACATCGTAAGGTAAGCAAGCGAGATTCTCAACAATCTGCCGGGGAGGACGAACTCCTTTAAATGGTTTAACTATTGCCATAATTATAGAT
>JALUZN010000352.1 GCA_027011835.1 Draconibacterium sp.
TGTTTGTACAAAACATTCAATTCATTCAGGCTTTCTTTTATTATAATTACTGTTCGTTTACCCATGCAGTAAATATACAAATTATTTAGGGTGTTTTGAAATTAAATTGGTATTATCCTTTGCCGTTGGCTTTAGCCAACGGATTTGCAGAGGATGCCAAAAACAATTGGGCTTCAGCCCTGAATAATTTATTTCTAAAAAAATATGATTTTGATGAAATTATGGGCTGAAGCCGGGAGACTGGTTTTATTTCTGTGTCCGTCCCTTAAAAGGGACGGCAAAGGATATTTTTACTCCGATTTAGCATTGAGTGGCAAAGGATATTTTTACAACATTAGCATAATACTCATGATTTTTGAATTGCTGATTTAAAATGCGGTTCGCTCCAAAGGAATCGTTTTGCGAAAAAACGCATTACCCATTTTTTACACCATGCTTTAGCTTGGTGGTGTGCAAGTTCCAGATTTTTTGGCTTTAGCCATTAATTTTCTTTATTTCTAAATTTAATGGCTAAAGCCCAAAATAGTTCAATATTTGCAACCACCAGACTAAAGTCTGGTGTAATATTAAAATCCGTCCCTTAAAAGGGACGGCAAAGGATAATTCTCCCTCGATTTCACATGGGACGGCAAAGGATATTTCTACCTCAAATCTGCACAGAAATATTTCCCTGTGCACCCGCAAATAATGAGTAATTCATTTTGCTTTTCGAACAAAAAACACAAACCCGTTTTTCTCTCCTGTTTTCTTTAAATCACTGTACTTATCGAGCAAATGAACACGGTCAATTTTCGTCACAAAATAGACATCTTTATCAATATCGCCTGTTAAAAGCCACTGGTCGTTGTAAAAATTTTTATTTTCAGGAGGTTGCATTTCGCCATAAAAAGCGGTTGCATACGATTTGAAATTTATATTTTTCACATAGACATCTTTTTGGGCTTTCGACTGAAAAAATTCGATTAACGCGCGTTGCGAATAACCTTCAATACGTGGCACAATCAATACCAAAACCGAAAATGTAAAAAGAGTTGTAACCGACAATAGCACCACTGCACGTTTTAAAACCTCTGTTTTCGTTGTAAACACAAACAGCAAAATAACAGACAAAAGAAATAACACTCCGGGAATAAATTCGTACCCGCTCCAATGTACATCGGCAGCAAGATTTGCCACAGCAAAACTATCGTGAATCCAGTTTTTTGCAATTATTGCATCTTTGTATTTTATAACAAATTGAAGAGCAATTACCGGCAATGCCAGAACAACGGCAATAAAGATTGTGAGTACAGTTTGCCAGTTGCTCCACTTGTATTTTTCCGAAAGAGAATTGGCCACATAATTGGCCGCTAAAAACGAAAGCGGGAAATAGGTGAGCGACGAGTAGTGAACGATTTTTGTTTTTACAATGGTAAACAGAATTAATACCACCCAAAAAAGAATAATCATCCACGTTTTCATTAAACTGTAAAGCGGGTCATCCTGCTTTTCGCGCCGAAACGATTTTAAAGCTAAAACCGATGTGGGAAAAACGCCAAACAGCAGTACCACAAAATGATATCCCAAAAATCCGCCGTGTCCGGCATCTTTGGTTTGGAAAAGCCGTATCTGGTAAACAATAAACTCCACCACCGTATCGTAATTTCCGTTGGCAATTTGAATAAGAAACCAAAAACCTCCAACAATTGCCAGCACCAAAAAGTAGGTAACAACTTCGTAAAACTTCACCTTAATTTTAAACCTGATGATGAGCAGGTAGATTCCCCCGGTAAGTGCAACCAGTAAAAAGCCAACCGGCCCTTTTGTTAAAATTGCAAGCCCTGCAAATGCAGCAGAAAGCGTTACATTTAGCAGTGGTTTTCTGTTATCGGGAAACGAGTAGAGCATTAAAAAGTAAACACTCAGAAAAATAAACAGGTTAAACCAGGGGTCGATAATTCCCGATTTAAAATAGAGAAATGGCAACAACGAACCACCATACGCCAAAACCCAAATTACTCCGAACAGGTTGTCGCGAAGTTTTCGCCCGATATTAAACAGCGTTAGCAACGTAACAATACCGGCGATTGCGTTGGGAAGCCGGGCAGCAAATTCGTTTATTCCAAACAGTTTCATCGATGCTACCTGCATCCAAATAAAAACAGGCGGCTTTTCCCAAAAAGGGAGAAAGTTAATTTTCACTGTCATATAATCGCCCGTAACAATCATCTCGCGGGCTGCCTCGGCAAAGTTAATTTCATCCCAATCGAAAAGGTGTACACCTCCTAAAAATGGCACAAAAAAAAGTGCAGCAACAGCGGCAATTATAAATTGTATTTTTAAATGATTTACGTTGTTCATTGTTTTCTGATTAAAGATGTATCGAGCCACGGTTTTTTCCATTTCATCATCCACAAAAATACAAGCAATAGAATAACTGTTCCGAAAACCGACCCGGCTGTAACATCAATTAAAAAGTGTTGCGACAGATAAACTCGCGAGTAGGCGACCAAAGCAGCCATAAAAAACCAAAACAGTTTCAGCCATTTTGAGGGCGAAATAAGTGCCAGCATAAAAAATACATTAAATGCCGTGCCGGTGTGCCCCGACGGGAAACTGTGAAGAGCGTGCAGGTGTACTCCGTCGACAAAATGAAGTTTGTAGGTTTCGTAAACTTCAAAATATTTCGAAGGGCGAAAAACATCGCCAAGCGCCACCCTTTTTATAAAATTAATGGTGGCAGCTGTAATTAAACTCCCCGACAAGAAAATAATTGCATACCTGTATCGTATAAAAAGCAGAACAACTGTGAGTACAGCAATCATTGCTCCATCGCCTAAGTTTGTAATTATTTTAAAAAATACATCGAAAAAAGGCGAGTTATGTTGGTTCGAGAAAATGTGCAATTCAGGCTTCGAAAACGAGAGCAATAAAACAGCACAAATTGTTAAAACAATAACGTACGGAATCAGAAAAAAACTGTTCTTTTTTAAAAGTTGCTTCACCTGCTTTTGTGTAAAATTTTAACGTACAAAAATAGAATTACTTTTTCACGGGGCAAACTTAATAAACAATCGATTGTGGCCGCGAACTCATCGCTTTCCCATATTCGTAATTCGGTTTGTTGCCCATTTTAAAAACCAGCTTCCCCCCTTTTACAATTGTTTTATGAGTAACAAACGTTTTATCGTAAGGCTCGCCGTTCAACGTTACCGATTGAATGTACATATTTTCCCGGCTGTTGTTTTCGGCAACAATTTCGAATGATTTTTCTGAAGGCAACTTAATGGTTACCTTATCGAAAAGCGGACTACCAAAAACATAAGCACCATTTGCCGGATTAACCGGATACATTCCCATCGACGATAAAACGTACCAGGCCGACATCTGCCCGCAATCTTCGTTCCCACACAATCCGTCGGGTTGGTCGGTGTACATAGTTGTGCAAATTTCGCGCACTTTCTCTGCTGTTTTCCACTGCTCGCCGGCATAAGTATACAGGTACGAAATATGGTGACTCGGTTCGTTTCCGTGTGCATACTGCCCAATTAATCCTGAAATATCGGCCGAAGCACCCTCTACTTTTGTAGATGGGATTGTAAACAAGCTGTCGAGCTTATTAATAAATGGTTTTTCGCCACCGTGAAGTGCAATTAACCCCTCAACATCTTGCGGAACCAGCCAGGTATATTGCCACGAGTTTCCTTCGCAAAAATCGTCGTGGCGATGTTGCGATGAAATGGGGTTAAAAGGAGTCCGCCAACTTCCATCGGCCATTTTACCGCGAACAAATTTTATGCTGTCGTCGAAATAGTTTTTATAATATTTTGCTCTTTTTGAAAAGAGTTCGTAATCATCGGTTTTTCCCAACCGTTTAGCCATTGCCGCAATACACCAGTCGTCGATGGCATATTCCATAGCCCGTGCAACCGATTCGACCTGCGAGTCGGCGGGAATAAACCCCTGTTTTTTAATGAAATCTAGTCCGCGTTCGTTTCGCAGTGCCGACGATTTCATGGCGTTAAATGCACGTTCTGCATCAAATCCGTTAAATCCTTTCAGGTAAGCATCGGCAATTACCGGAATAGCGTGATAACCCACCATCGTATTGGTTTCGTTTCCGTTCAGGTGCCAAATGGGGAGTTTTCCCTGCTGGTCGTAAATAGCGAGCATTGTATTTACAAAATCGTTTACTCTTTCGGGCTGAACGATAGTAAAAAGCGGGTGCGCTGCACGGTAGGTATCCCACAACGAAAAAATGGTGTAGGTTTCGAACCCCGGATTTTTATGAACCTTTTTATCGGCTCCGCGGTAGTCGCCATTTGCATCGTTAAAAAGCGCAGGCGCAATCATAGTGTGAAAAAACGCGGTATAAAAGGTGGTTTTATCGGCACTATTTTTTGTCTCAATATCAATTTTACTCAACTCGTTATTCCAGCTCTTTTTTGCTTTTTTGTATGTCGACTCAAAATCCCAGCCGGCAATTTCAACTTGAATATTTTGGTGTGCACCATCTTCGCTAATTGGCGAGATACCTGTTTTGGCAAGAAGTTCGCCATTTCCTTTAAATTCAACCAGAGCGGTAATTTCTCCGGTTTTTTCATCAGAATCAATAATGTTAAAACTTTCTATTGGTTTCGAGAATTTGGTATAAAAAAAGATGCGCTGGTCGGCCGCCCAACCTTTCGAAAAACGAAATCCTTTGAGGCTCGTTTTATCGACCTGCACCAACGAGCCTTTTACAAGCTTATCCCAGCCGGTTCCATATTTTAAATCGATAACTACTTTCGAATTTCCCGTGCCTTTGTAGTTGTATTTATGAAATCCAACGCGCTCGGAAGTTGTCAGTTCGGCATCGACATTATACTTTTTTATATGAATGGAATAGTAACCCGGCTTAACAACTTCGTCGGAATGGGTATATTTTGCCCGCCAGTCGAATGGATTCTCTTTATCTCCCGAGGGCTGATAATTGCCGTTTACCGGCATAAAAAGAATATCGCCCAAATCGCCAATTCCCGTTCCGCTTAGGTGGGTGTGCGCAAATCCAATTAACAACGAATCGGAATAGTGGTAGCCCGAACACCAGTCCCACCCCTGAGTAGGATTGTTTGGCCCCAGTTGTACAGCTCCAAACGGAACACTGGCACCAACAAAAACATGACCGTGGTAATCGCTGCCAATCAGCGGATTAACAAATTGAGTGTAATCGGTATCTGCAACCGTTTTTGTTTTGGTTGAACATGAAAAAAGAAAAGCGAGAAGAAAAAGTAATACTGAAAATTGTTTCATCTTATTTTTGAATTATACTTTTATATACAAAACACTAGATTTTTAGACTAAGAAATATTCATCGATGTTGCATTGTTTTTAATCAACGTCAAATATACTCAATAAAGTTGTTGAGAATAATACTTTTATAATGAAATAAATAGCCCAAATCGGGAAACAGTAAAAAGCAAGCTGAGACTATTTTAAACCTAATTAGAGCAATTCCGAACAAAAAAGTTTGCCAATGCCGTGATACAAAAAGGAATTCACAAAATTTGAATTCACCTTATTGGTGATAGCGAATTTTTGAATTTTCTTTTGTGTTAAATGATTGGTGAAATTTAAAGATTAGAATCGTTCAATTTAGGTTAAATACAAGTTGCTGTCGCCATAACTTAAAAACCTAAAATTATTGGCAAGTGCATAGTCATAAACCTTTCGCCACTCGTCTCCTAAAAAAGCGCTAATCAACAAAAGCAAAGTACTTTGTGGTTGGTGAAAGTTGGTAAACATACCGCTAATAATTTTAAACTTGTACCCCGGCAAAATAATTATTTGTGTTGAAAACTGAATGGCAGAACGGTTGGTTTTATTCAGGTAATCGACAATATTTTCAAGCGATTTTTTTGTTGATATTTTAACCTCCGTGTTATACGGCTCCCATTGCAAAACTTCGGGATTATTTTGGTTAAAAGCACCATTTTCGAGCTGCACACCCAGCCAAAACAGACTTTCGAGCGAACGTACCGAAGTTGTTCCAACGGCAATAATTGCATCGTGATTTTCGATAAAATCCTCAATTATATTTTTCTGAATAATAACCGTTTCGTGGTGCATTTTGTGCCCCGAAATTGTTTCCGATTTTACGGGTTGAAAAGTGCCCGCTCCAACGTGCAACGTAATCTCTTTTATTGCAATATTTTTTGCGGCAACTGTTTTTAAAACTGCATCGGTAAAGTGCAAGCCTGCTGTTGGCGCCGCCACCGAACCGTCTATTTTTGCATAAACGGTTTGATAGGTATCTTCGTCGGATTCTTCGGTTTCGCGGTTCAAATACGGTGGAATGGGCAACGTACCTGTGTGCTCTATTATTTCGGCAAAAGAGATGGGTTTATTCCAGTTGAATTCAATTAGAAACGAGTTTCCTTCCTGCTCGATTTTCGTTGCCGAAAGTTCAATCGTATCTCCATCAATTTCAACCTCACGATTAAGAACTCCAGTTTTCCATTTCTTCGAATTTCCCACCATACATTTCCATACTACCCGCTCTTTTTGCTGAAAAGAGATTTCGTAATCGGCAGGAGTAACCGGCTCTAAACAAAATATTTCGATTTTTGCTCCCGTAGTTTTCCGAAAAAACAAACGGGCGTGAATAACGCGTGTATTGTTAAAAACAAGCTGTGCATTTTCAGGAATATAATTCGGACTGTTCCGAAAAACATCTTCTTTAATTAAGCCGTTTTTATGAATTAGGATTTTCGAATTATCGCGCTCGGAAATCGGGTACTTTGCAATTTGCTCTTCGGGCAGATTGTAAGTAAAGTCGTTAATTTTTATGTTTTTATAATTCTCCAAATCCATTCGTTTTTGCAGCGCAAAAATAGTTTATTTTTTAATACTACTGAACGAGAAAACGGCCGAGTTTACGAAAGATTCTTTTACGCTGTAAAAATGTTTTAGGTTGAATGTAACGGTTGATGGAATAACGTCAACGAAATAATTATACTTTTGCAAAAAATATTTAGCAA